>NZ_JAFOIN010000048.1:0-44327 GCF_017421385.1 Ruthenibacterium sp.
GCTTTTCCGATCTGCGGGTGCGGCTGTTTCACGGCGCGGCCCGCGTCCAGCTGCCCGCGCAGCGCTGCTGGAAAGTCCGGGCTTTCCAGCAGCGCTGCGGTTTGGGCGATATCCTCCAGCCGCCGTGTCTCTGTGCCGAAACACAGAGCATCCACACAGCCCAGCGCACTCAGCAGCGCCACACCCGCCGCTGCGAAGCCCTCGGCGGACAGCGTGGCGTAGGGCGCCGGCAGGCTGAGCACCAGGTCCGCCCCGGCGGCCAGCGCAGCCCGGGTACGCACCCGGGCGGGAAACAGCGCCGCAGTACCGCGCTGCACCACGCCCGGGCTGCACACGCACACCACCGCCTCAAAGCCGCGTTTTTTCAGCTCCGCTATCTGCCAGGCGTGTCCGTTGTGGAAAGGGTTGTATTCCGCGATGATACCGGCTGTTCTCATGGCTGCCTCGCTTCTTTCGGCCGCTGTGCACGCATAAATTGCGAATCTTGGCCGTTTTTCTCGCTTTTTCTTGCGCGTTTCCGGCCGTGCGCTTGAAAATGCTTTATAATCATTATATAATAATGGAGCGATTTTAAAAAGCATAACTGCGCTTTTTTGTGAATGGGAGGAAATATCGGATGAAAGTTTTGGTCATCAACTGTGGTTCCAGCTCGCTGAAGTATCAGCTCATCGATATGGAGGGCGAACGCGTGCTGTGCAAGGGCCTGTGCGAGCGCATCGGCATCGAGGGCAGCAAGATCACACACAAGGCCAACGGCGGCGAGTGGGAACAGGAAGTGCCCTTCCCCACCCACACCGAAGCGTTTATGAAGGTCGTTGAAATGATGACCAGCGGCGAGGGCGCCGTCGTGAAGGACAAGAGCGAGATCTCTGCCATCGGCCACCGCGTGGTGCAGGGCGCCGAGTTTTTCACCAAGTCCGAGATCGTCACCGACGCCATCATCGACAAGATCGAGGAGATCGCCCCTCTGGCCCCGGTGCACAACATGGCCCATGTGCAGGGCCTGCGCAGCGCCAAGGCCGTGTTCGGCGAAAAGGTGCCCAACGTTGTCGTTTTCGACACCACCTTCCACCAGACCATGCCCAAAAAGGCGTATATGTACGGCGTGCCGTATGAGATGTATGAAAAATATTCCATCCGCCGCTACGGCGCCCATGGCACCAGCCACCGTTATGTGAGCATGGCCGCCGCCCAGTACCTGAACGATTCCGACCTGAAAATGGTCACCTGCCATCTGGGCAACGGCAGCTCCATCAGTGCCGTGAACGCAGGCAAATGTGTGGACACCAGCATGGGCCTTACCCCGCTGGCCGGCGTGCTGATGGGCACCCGCTGCGGCGACATCGACCCCAGCGTCGTCACCTACATGGAACAGAAGCTGGGATTCCACGGCCAGGAAATGGCTGATTATCTGAACAAGAAATCCGGCCTGCTGGGCATTTCCGGCGTTTCCAGCGATATGCGCGATGTGACGAGCGCCGCCGACGCGGGCAACGAGCGCGCCAAACTGGCTACCGAGATGCTTGCGTATCAGATCAAGAAATATGTAGGTTCCTACGCCGCCGCTATGGGTGGGCTGGACTGCCTGGTGTTTACCGGCGGCATCGGCGAGAACGACAACCGCGTGCGCGCCAGCGTGTGTGAGAATATGGGGTTCCTGGGCATCTCCGTGGACCCCGCAAAGAATCAGCAGCGCACCTCAGATATCCTGGACATCAGCGGCAAAGGCAGCCGCGTGAAGGTGCTGGTCGTCTGCACCAACGAAGAACTGATGATCGCCCGAGACACCAAGGCTCTGGTGGAAGCACGCCGCTGACGCCGCCTTTTCCTTTTGATAAAACCGAAGCGCCCTGCCGCATTTCTACGCGGCAGGGCGCTTTTCATTTCAGCGGCTGCAGCCAGAGCCGTTTCAGGTTCTGCGCGTGCGCCGCGCGCCGCTGCGCATCAGAGCACAAAGCTCCTCTCCCGGCATTGGGCGCGCCAGATAGTATCCCTGCAGCCGGTCGGCACGCAGCGTGCACGCCAGCGCATACTGCTCCGGCGTTTCCACACCCTCCAGCAGGATGCCTCGGCCCATGGCCCGGAACGTTTCCACCACCGCGCGCAGCAAAAGCGCTCCCCCACCGCCATTCGTCGCGGCTTCCAAAAGGCTTCTGTCCACCTTCACATACTGCAGCGGCAGAGACACCACGCTGGAGAGATTGGAATATCCGGTGCCGAAATCGTCCAGATAAAATTCTACGCCCCGGGCGGCCAAAGTCTCCATCACGGCGCGCACACGCCGGATATCTCCGGCCAACACGCGCTCCGTTAGTTCCAGCTTCAGCCGAGCGGGCGCAAGCCCGTGGCGCTCCAGCGTATCCAGCACACGACGTTCCGCATCCGGCGCAAGAAACTGCCGGGCCGAAAAATTCACAGAGACCGCGCATCCATCCAGCTCGCGGTGTGCACCGAAAAACGCGCACACCTGTTCCAGCATCATCCAGTCCAGCGCAACGATAAGGTCCATCTCCTCGGCCACGGACACCACATCCGCCGTGGGCACGGGCTTCCCATCTGCGCCGCACAGGCGCAGCAAGGCCTCCGCCATACAGGGAGTATCTGCATCCAGCGCGTAGATGGGCTGGTACGCCACACCCGCCGCCTGCCCGCTCAATGTGCGTACGACCACATCCCGCAGCGCGACGCGCCGGGAGAACCGTTGTTCCATCTCTGTGTCAAACGAGAGCGCCTCCGGTGCGCCGGGCAATTTCAGCTGCTGGATGGCGTATTCCAGATGAGCTGTCAGACGCTCGGCTGTGTCGCCAAACCGCGGGCAGGCGATGCCTGCCACGCCCGCGTCCAGACGACAGCACACGCTCCCCGCCTGCCAGGGCGCTGCAAAACGCTCTGACAGTTCCTTTTCCAGCACTGCATAGCCCGCAGCATCCATGCCCGGGAATAACAGCACGAATTCCACGCCGCTGAACCGGCAGGCGACGGCCCGGCGGCCCAGCGCTTCCAGATATGCGCTCACCTGGCGCAGCACTGCGTCGCCGCCGGTGTGCCCGAACTGTTTGTTTACGTCGCCGAAATGGCGCAGGCATACCGCTACGCAATAAAAGGATTGGCCCGAGCGAAGGCACGTGCCCGCCGCATACCACAGCGCGCTGCGGCTGGAAAGGCCCGTCAGAAAATCCGTATTGATGCGCTGGCTCTGGAAATTAAAAAACAGCACCAGCAAAATGCACGCCGGGATAAAGCCCGTCATCATGACGGGCGGGAACAGATACTGCACCGTCCCCAGCACCATCGCCAGAAGGGGCAGCGTGGCCATCATTCGGTGGATGGCGCGCGACGCCGTGCGGAACTGCTTTATATAACATATCACCAGCAACAAACAGCACGCCACCAGCAGCGCATACAGCAGCCGGTTGTACGGACCGCGCACATATGTGCCCGCCGCGTCCAGATAAAACAGCCAACCTGTGAACGGGTTTGTGAACACCACCGCCAATGCGGCGGCCAGCATGACGCCGAGGCATATGGCAACGCGCGTGAAGCACGGGCCGCGGCCGTGGATGAGATAGGCCATATAGTAGGTGAGCGCGGCTTCCAGCAGCGGAAAGAACGTAAAATACAGCATATTGAGCGTGTAGCAAAGCCAGCGCGGCAGCAGGCCCGGCACGCCCATCAGCACCACTGTGGCGATATTGAGCAGAGTGGAAAAAAGCGCAAAACCCAGACACGCATAGTATAAGCGCGTCTGGGGCATCTGCGTATAAAATTTTTCACGCGAAAAGCACAGCACCAGTACGATCAGGACACAGGCCAGGCATTCCGCACCGATCTCCCATTCCATAGGGCTCCCCTTTCAAGGGCGGATGTTACTTCTGTGTGCCTATTATACAGGAAATCGGTCAATATTTCTACCGGAAGTAAATATTTTGTAAATTCGGCTTTGACTTTTACGCTTCAACCGCTTTTTCATTCCGCGGCGCGGGTGGGCGGCGCAGCGCAAACAGGCATCCCGCCAGGCACAGCGCGCCCTGCTCCAGAAGCAGCCACTTTACCGCTATGTCCTTGTGCTGGGGCGGCAGAGCGAACCACGCGTCCACCCGCGCTGCCGCGCTTTTGCCCAGCGCCGCCCAAAAGCCGAAATCGCTCCAGCGCGTGGGCACCCAGGCCCCCGGCACAATTGCCAGCAGCACGGGCAGCAGCGCCGCGAAAAACAGCAGCGGCGCGAACAGCAGCGTCTGCCGCTGCCACGGCCGAAGCCGCCGTGCGCCGCGTGCCAGCCGCCACAGCGTGCATGCGCCGCACAGCGCCAACGGCAGCCAGCACAGCGCACAGGCCAGCCCGGCCAGCGCCGGGCCGTCCACCACATGGGCGGGCGTCCCCAGGCCGCTGGCACCGGCAAAGGCCAAGGCCGCCTCTGTGCCCTCCGGAGCGGTTTCCATCGCCGTCAGTTCCACATTGGCGTACTCTGCAGTGCGGCTGTCCGCCGCCTCCTGTGTCACAGCGCGCGCCTCTCCGCTTTCAAACACGCCGCGCACCGTATAACGTTCGCCGTCCAGCTCCAGCTCCAGGCCCGTCACATCCAGCGCTCCCCAAAGCTGCCAGGCCAGCGCGCTGGATACCGCGCATCCGCCCTGGCCTGCCGGGCCGGGCAGCGCACCGTATAAAAGAGGCTCCGTTGCCAGAAGTTCTGCATCGCCGCACACCCGCAGCATCCGGACGGTCTCCTCCCGCCCGTTGGCAGAGGCCGCTCCCTGCCGCACAGCCCAGAATGTGGGCGACCAAGCCGCATTGTTCCGCCCGTCCCGGGCATACTCCAGCGCCGAAGCCACAACGCGCGGCTCCAGCGCTTCGCCGTACCGCAGGGAAATGCCGCCCGCGGCCCGCGCCAGACGCTGCGCGTTCCAGAACAGCAAAACGCAAACCGCAAGGAATGCGCCCCAGAACAGCGCACCGCCCAGATAATACCGCACGCGCCTCATGGCTGCTCCACCCGCACGCTGTCTCCCGCTGCAACGGGTCTGGCGCTGCTTTTTACCAAAACATCCTGGGGCGACAGCGGCCCTTCCACCGCAACACCGGATGCACTTTGTTCCAGGACTGTCACATCCACGCGGGAGAGCACATTGCGCAGGCCGAGGATGGTCTGCGTCTGCTCGACGCGCAGCACGTAGCTGCCTTTGTTGTCCATGCGCACCGCTTCAGGCGGCAACACCATTTCGTATGTGGTGCGGGACAGCTCCGCCGAGGCAGTCACGGTCTGCGTCTTGCGCAGGCCGGCATCCGCAGGTACATCCGCCGTTACGGTAACGCGCCCGTTTTCATCCGGCTCGGAGATGGCCCGCACCGTGGTGCTGACAGCCGTGCCGCCCTGCCGCAGCGTCAGCGCGGCGCCCACAGCCATCTTTTCCGCTTTTCCCGAGTCCAGCGTGAATGTCGCCGTCATGCCTGCGTCCGCCGGGGCCAGCGCGGCCACCGAGGCCTCCGTAACGGTTCCGCCCGGTTCCAGTGTCAGCGTCTCCACCGTACCCGCCGATCCCGCTTTCAGAACGCCGTCGTTTTCCGCCAGCGCCGCCAGCGCGTCCACAACAGCCTGCTGTTTTTCAATGTCCAGCGCGGCCGTCTGGGCGTCAAGGTTGTTTTGACGGTTCTGGAATTCCGTTTCCTGCTTTGATTTTTCATACGCCTTTGCCGCTGGGTCCAGCGCGGCCTGCGCGTCGGCCAAAGCCCGCGCCGCGTTTTCCCCGGCGGTATCGGCGGCGCTCTGCGCGGCAGCCAGCGCCGCCTGCTTTTCAGCCAGCGCCGCGGCCGCGGCGTCTGCCGCCGCCTGCGCCGCAGCCAACGCTTCCTCAGAGGCGGGCGGGTCCGTCTGTGCCCGCAGTTCCGCCAGCGCGGCATTTGCCGCATCCAAGGCGCTTTGAGCCGTATCCGCATCGTTCCGGGCAGCGGCCACGGCCGCGTCGTTCTGCGCTTTCTGGGCGTTGTAATCCGCCTGTGCCCTGTCCCGCTGGGTAGAGGCGGAAGAGAGCGACGAGGTGTCCGCCGTGTCCCCTGCCAGCAGCTTTTCCCGCTGCAGGCGCAGGCGCGCCAACTCCGTTTTTGCGCGAGCCAGCGCATCCTTCACACCGTCGGGGTCAAACTGTGCCAAAGGCGTGTCCGCCTCCACCCTGCCGCCCGCCGGAACGAAATATTTTTCCAGCACCAGCCCCGTGGGGGCCTTAACGTTCTGCACCTCTCCCGCGGAGAGCGCTGCGTCCGCCGTCAGCCCCTGTACAAGCTCTCCGCGCCGGGGGGACGCCGTCTGCACTACGGCCAGCGTTGCGCCCGCCGTGCCGCGCGCAATCAGCGTGCAGACCAGCATGGCCGCAAAGAACTGCGTCACACCCTTCAGCGCGCGGCCCTGTGTGCCGCTCAAGCGCGGCCTGCGGGCCCAAAGGCCCGTGACTTTTTCTTTGATATGCAACGTTGTCTACTCCTTTAATCCGCTGGCCTGGATTCCCAGCTCCAGATATTTCTGCCCGAACCGGAAGATCAGCACCGCCGGGGCCAGTATCACAAGGCTGGCCACCATGGCCAGGCCCAGCTTTTCCGCCGCGATCTGGGGCAGGTACAGCGAAAGCGGCCACAGGGCTTTTGTCTTGAGAAAGGTCATAGGCTGTTCAATGGCGTTCCATGCTTCGAGAAAGCCCAGTACCGCCGCCGAAAGGATGCCCGGCACACCCAGCGGCACGCCGATATGGAAAAAAGTGCGCAGCGGCCCCGCACCGTCGATGGACGCGGCCTCCAACAGCGCGATGGGCACGGCATCGAACCCCTTTGCCATGATAAATACCGGAAATGTACTGAATGCACCCGGCAGGATGATGGCCCAAAACGTATCCATGATGCCCATTGCGTCCGCCACCAGATAGCCCGAAACCATCGTGACCTGAAAGGGCATCAGCATCAGAACGATGTACAGCGTGAACAGCGCCCGCCGCCCGCGAAACCGCAGCCGGGAAAACGCCCATGCCGCGGGCGCGCCCACCAGCACCTGTCCCAGCACCTGGGGGAACACGATGGCGCAGGTGTTCCAGAACATGGTGAAAAACTGCGGTGTGTCCAACAAAAGCTCCGCCAGTGGCTGGAGCGTGGGCCAGCTTGGCAGCAGGGGCCAGAAAGCGCTGCCCTCTGCACCCTGCAGCACCGGGCCCAGCGCGGCCCGCAGCTCGTCCAAGGGCATCAGCGCGCCTGTGCCCATGAACCACAACGGCCACCACACCGCCAGCGCAGGCAAAAGAAGGAACAGCACAAACACCGCGCGGCCCAAATTTTTTCTTTTCATCGCGCGTCCTCCCCGCCCCACAGTTTTTGCAGCAGCAGAATAGCAGCCAGCAGCACCGCCGCGATGAGCACCGCCGCTGCACACAGGCGGCCCACGTCCAAGTCCAGGAACCAGTTGTTGAACAGGTGCTGCAATAGATAGATGCTGTCGTGCGGGTATGCTCCGCCCACCAGATATGCCTCACGAAACACCTTAAAGGTGTTGAGCAGGCTGAGCACCGCCGTCATGAACAGCGTGGGCAACAGCCCGGGCAGCGTGACACGCCAAAAGCACTGCCATGCCCCCGCACCGTCCACGCGGGCGGCCTCATACAGGCTGTCGGAGATACCGTCCAGCCCCGCCATCCACAGAATCATGTCATAGCCCGCATTTTTCCAAACATAGGTGCCGATGAGCACCCAGAAAGCCGCGTCTGTGCCCATAAAATCCACCGGCTGCGCGCCCAGCGCCGACAAAACGGCGTTGACGAGCCCCTGCCTGTGGAACAGCGCCTGCCACAGCAGCACGATGCTGGCCACCGGGATAGCCATGGGGATCAGATAGGTTGTTTTAAAAATACGGCCGCCGTCCTTTGCGGCGCGCACGGCCACGGCCAGCAGCAGGCTGACGCACAGCAGCAGGGGCACACACACGCCGATGAAGCGCGCAGTATTGCCCGCCGCCAGGCGGAACGCGCTGTTGCCCAGCACCGAGGCGTAGTTCGCAAACCCCACGAAGCGGCTGCCCATGGCGTCGGTAAAGCTGCGGCGCACCGCGTCCGCAAACGGCACCAGCACGAACACGCACAGCCCCGCCAGGCTGGGCGCGAGGAACAAATACGGCGCGGCGCGGTTCATTTTGTTCGGCGAAATAGAGCCGCGTGGCGTCGGCCGCTGCCGCCACAGCCTGTTCCAGCGCGGCCTCGCCGCTGTATCGTTTTGTTGCTTCGGCATATATTTTTTCCTTTAATTGATCATTCTGATAACTCGGAACCGTAAATTCCTCCAGAAATGCTTCCGCGCCCCAATGCTTCCAATCGCTGAATACGGCATCCGGCCGCTCCTTTCGGGTTTGTTCCTGCCGTTCTGCGGCAGGTCACGCCCGCTTTTCCGCCAGATAGGTGGCAAGCTCCGTCTTTGCTCCCGTCACGGCTTCATCCATGGTCTTTTCACCTTTGCACAGCGCCTCAGCCTGTGCATACAGCTTTTCGGCCACCGTGCTGTCGTCCCGCACGGGTGTCTTCAGCCCGGACAGCAGTGCAGTCCAGTCCACCCGGGGCACATCCGTGCCTATCGTCTGGCCGCGTTCTGCATAGAGCTCCTGCACGTACGCCACCTGTTTTTCCAGGCCGGAGCGCAGCACCGGGAGTCCCTCTCCCAACGAATAATTCTGCACGCCGGGCGCGAGCAGCGCCTGTATGAACTGTGCAGCCAGCTCCTGCTGGGCGCTCTGTGCCGTAATGCCGGCAAGCACCCGCGGTGTATATACGCCCTGCTCCATGCCGGGCGCCGGCGTAAGCGCCGCCTGTCCGTCATCGGACATATATGCACCCAGCACATCCTTGAGTGTAAACAGCGCCGCGTTTGCCCGGCCGTAGCTGTATTCCATCACGCCCTGCGGAACGTCCGCGGACATTCCCAGCCCGGTGGAGGCATTTGACGTCACCATAAACGCAATACCGCCGTCGTTCGCCTTTTCCCCCAGTCCGTATCGGTCCGAAACCGCCTGCATCACGGAAAACAGTTCCCGCAGAGCGGCTTCGTTCAACGTGCCGTCCCGCACCACGGCGGGTGCGCTGACACTGTACAGCTGGTCGAACAACTCCCGCAGGGTGGTAAAGCTCAGAAGCGGGCGCTGCTCCTCCGGCACAGCTTTGAAAATATCATTGATATCTCCGCTGGCGGCCAGCGCCTCTGGTCCGTCCTGTACCGCCGCGGCCAGCGCCTCCAGGCTGTCCAGCCCTTCCAGCGTCTCCGGCTTTCCCATCAGCACAGGTACGGTAAAACGTGTGGGCACTGCGTACAGCTTTCCGTCCGTTCTCATAGGGTCGACCACCTGCGGGATCAACCCGTCGGCGGAGATCACCTGTGAAAGCTCCGCCAGCACGCCCTTGTCGATGAAGCTCTGCAGCGGCATGCCGTCCAGGATCAGCACATCCGGCCCCTTGCCCGCCACAAGCTCTGTGTTCAGCGTGCGCAGCGCGTCCTCGGCGCTGGCGCCGCCGGAGGTTCCAACCTCAAAATTCACGCGCACATCCGGATTTTCCTGTTGGAAATTGGTGATGGCCGCGCGCACAGTGGGGGAATCGTTCAGCGCGTAAACACGCACCTCCTTGTCCGGCACGGCGCTCACCGTCTCATCAAATACATAGTGCAGCACACGGCCGCCCTCCTCCGTCTGCACGGCCAGTGCGAAGGTGTTGCCCGGCAGCGCCGTAAAGCCGCGCACAGCGGCCAGCGGGGAACCGAAGGTATACATGCTGCCTTCCATCACGGTCTCCGCCAGCGTGCCGCCCGGCACGGCGCGGCGCACGCCTTTTTCAGACAGCAGATACAAGTTGCCGTCCGCGTCTGCCGCAAGGCTGGACGGATAATCCTCTCCACCCGCCGCGCTGGCGGCCTCAGTCTGCATATGCCCGGTCTCCAGATCATACGCCGCCGTGCCGCCCTCGTAGCCGTAGACAAAAAGTGTCGTCCCGTTGCAGGCTGTCAGGCCTCCCATCCAGTTGGGAATCTCATACAGCTTTTTTCCGGTGGCCATATCGTATACAGCCGTTGTGGCGGTATCCTCCGCGCTGAATACGCCCATATCGTCCCCGGACTGCTCCGTGCCGTCCGCAGCTTCTGCGTCGTCCGTCTCTCCGGCGGCGTCCTGCGTGCCGGAAGATGCCGCCTGCGCGCCTGCGTCTTCCCCTGCAGCCCCGTTCTGCGCCGCGGCAAAATCGCCCCCAAAGCTGGTGAGCAGCAGTCTGCCGCCCGGCAGCACCTGTGCATCCGCCGCCATAAGCCCGCCCTGCGCGGAAAGGCCCTCCGGCTGCACGGGAGCGGCCGTGCCGTCCGCCGCAACGCGTGCGTAGGCCACCGCGCCCATACCGTCCTCTGTCTGCTCTGTCAACATTACAAAATATTCTCCCTCAGGGGTAACGGTGACCTTTTCGATCTGGCGTTTCTCTCCGAAACTCTCCTGCCAGTCCATCGTATTTTCCGTCCATTCTTTGCCGCTGTCAGCAGAATAAAAATGGGTATATGTATATTGACCGGGCGTCTCGGCAGGCCGGAGCGCGATGTAGTCCAATCCGCCGTCCGGCCGTGCCGTCAGGCTCACCGGGGTACAGCCCGCCGCGCCCGGCGGGGTGATGTCGTTTTCCACGAACCGCCCCTTGGCCTGCATGGGCGTGCCGTCCCCCTGCGCACTTGAACCGCCGCTCGTGCCGGGCTGCGCACCGCAGCCCGTGAACAGCACCGCCGCGGCCAGTACGCCGCACAAAAGTTGTTTTATCTTCACTGTTTCCCTCACCTTTCCGGTATGCTCAAAATGATGCGGACAGAAGATGCTTCCCGTCCAGCCTGTTTCCATCATAAAAAAATCAACCTTGAAAAGTCCTTGAAAAACAGTGAGGGATTTGTGAAAGCCTCTGTTTTTCAGGGATTTTTAAGGTTGCATCCATTATAATGGTTTTATTGCAGAACAGGAGGGACAAAAACATGCGGATACTGCTTGTGGAAGACGACGAAGCCCTGTGCGCGGCCGTGGCGCCGCTGTTGGAGCAGGAGGGCTACCGTGTGGACGTATGCCGAGACGGCGACGATGCGCTGTACTACATGCGCCAACGGATGTTCGGGCTGTGCATTCTGGACAGGATGCTGCCCGGACGGGATGGGCTTTCGGTGCTGCGCGCAGCGCGGGCCGAGGGCCTGGACACGCCGGTGCTGATGACGACGGCGCTGGGCCTTGTGGGCGACCGAGTGGACGGTCTGGACGCGGGCGCAGACGATTATCTGGTAAAGCCTTTCGACGTACGCGAGCTGCTGGCCCGGGTACGCGCACTGGCCCGCCGCCCCGCTCCTGTGGCGGTCTCCGGCCGTCCCTGCTGCGGGGATCTTACTCTGGACATGGGCACACTGGTGCTGACCGGAGACAAAGAGCAATGCACGCTCTCGAAAAAAGAGGCGGAGCTGCTGGCCGCACTGATGGAAAACGCCGGACAAACATTGTCCCGCAGTTTTTTATTCGGCCGTGTCTGGGGGCCGGGCGCCGACGTAGAGGAAGCCAGCCTGGACAGCTATGTACACTTTATCCGCCGCAGGCTGCGTGCCGTGAGCAGCCGGGTGACAGTGGACACTGTGCGCGGCGTGGGCTACCGGCTGCTGGATGGAGGAACGGGCGCATGAAACGCCGTGCCGCACAGCCTCCCCGCGGCCCGTACACCACGCCGCTGCGCCAGCTGCGCCGCCGCCTGACATTTGTTTTCACCGTGCTGACGGGCACAGTTCTCACGGTATTCCTGGCCATCACCCTGGGGTTGGCACAAAAGCAGACGCAGCTCTCGGCACAGAGCATGTTCGACGCCAGCGTGGACACCCTGATCGTCACGCTGCAGACGGGCAGCGTCTCCGACACGGCTCTTGCCCAGACGGAGGCCGCGGATGGACTGCTCATTTTCATCACGGACAACGGTACCCCGCTGTTTTTCAGCGGCGGCTGGGCGCCCGCTACCCCGCGCGGGACCTTGCTGGAGCGTGCGGCGGAGGCAGGGCTTGCAGAGGGTGTGAATATGGATGCCGCGCCGCGTTCGTCTGTGTATGCCTCCCGCGTCACCGTCACAGTGGAGGGCAACGCAGGCGAACATTATACCGCCGCCGTATGCTCCGTCCCCGGACAGCGCGGCTGGTACGGCCTTGCCGTGCTGCGGGACGACGGGCCTCTGCGCCGGACGCTGACGCGCCAGGCCCTGCTGTATGCGGCGCTGCTGTCGGGCGGGCTGGCACTTCTGGGCGCGGTCAACTGGTTTTTGGCGGGGCGGGCGCTGCGTCCCACCGCCGAAGCACTGCAAAAACAGCGGGAATTCGTGGCCGCCGCCGGACACGAGCTGCGCGGCCCGCTGGCCGTCGTCAAGACGAGCCTGTCGGCCATGCAGGCCAGCCCGGCGGACACGCCGCAGTACCTGGCGGCCATCGGCAGCGAGGCCGACCGCATGGCCCGCCTGGTGGACGATCTTCTCCTGCTTGCAGGCAGCGACGCGGGCACCTGGCGGATGCGTATGGAACCTGTGGATGCCGATGCGCTGGTGATCGGCGCGCATGAACAGTTTGCGCCTCTGGTAAAAGCGCGCGGCCTGCGCCTTGCGCTGGACCTGCCCGAGGAAACACTGCCGCCCCTGTGGGGCGACGCCGGACGGCTGCGCCAGCTGCTGCTGGTCTTCATCAGCAACGCCTGCGCCTACGCGCCCGCCGGCAGCGACGTCACGCTGCGCGCCCGCGCGGAAAAAGGCTGGGTACTGCTTTCGGTGGAGGACCACGGCCCCGGCGTGCCGGATGCGGAAAAGGCACATGTGTTCGAGCGCTTTTACCGCGCCGACAAAAGCCGCACGGGCAAGGAGCACTATGGGCTGGGTCTCTCTGTGGCACAGGAACTGGCCGCGCTGCACGGCGGAGATATCCTTCTTACAGACACACCCGGCGGAGGCGCCACATTCACGCTGCGTCTGCCTGTCCGCGCCCGAAAAGCACAGCGCACGCATACAGGCCGCGCATGAAATCGCAAAATGCCCCCGGCGTCCGGTTCTTTTCCGGGCTGCCGGGGGTATTCTGCAGCCTGCATGCCATGCGCTTTTACAGGTTCTCCCCGTTGGCGCGCACGGTTTCGGCATACCAGGCAGCGCTGTCCTTCGGGATGCGCGCACCCGTAACATAGTCGATATAAACAAGCCCGAAGCGCTCGCGATAGCCCTCGCTCCACTCAAAATTGTCAGTGAGCGCCCAGTGGAAATAGCCCCGCACATCCGCGCCTCCCTCCGCCGCCGCACGCAGCGCCAGCAGATAACGGTGCAGGAAATCAATGCGGTCGGGATCATGGACACGGCCGTCCAGAAAGATGCGGTCGTTGCAGCTCTGCCCGTTTTCGGTGATGTAAATCGGCCGGCCGTACCTCTGCCAGAGAAAACGCACGCCCCAGTTCATCACCAGCGGCGTAACGGGCCATTTCAGCGCTGTCACAGCACAGCCGCGCGGGCGCGGCACATAAACCGGCCGCTTTCCCGTCCCTGCACATACCGCGTGGCCATTGTAGATGTTCAAGCCGATAAAATCCGGCCGTATGTGGATGACCGCCAGGTCTTCCGCCGGGAGCGCCGCCGTCATACGCCGCAGGCCGGGCCCGCAGTTTTCCGGATAATGTCCGAAACAGACAGGGTCCAGCACCATCTGATAGGTAAATGCCCAGTCGCTGTCCGGCGTGGCGAAGGTAGCGCTGCAGGCAGCCTCCACATCGGCGGGGCTGTCCGTGCCGGGCCAGCACAGCCGCCCTGTCGCGGCGATGCCGACGCGCACGCCGGGGCAGGTCTCCCGAATGGCGGCGGCGGCAAGGCCGTGAGCCAAAAGCTGATGGTGCAGCACCAGAAGCTGGCGCGCCTCGGGCAGACGCAGGCCCGGGGCATGCACGCCCGTACCGTGGCCCAGCTTTACAGTACACTCCGGCTCGTTGAGCGTAATGTAATTCTCTGCAAGGCCGCTGAAACGGCGCGCCGCCTCGGCGGCATAGCGGGCAAAAGCACGGGCGGTCTCTCGGCTGCGCCAGCCGCCCGCATCTTCCAGCGCCTGGGGCAGTTCCCAGTGGTACAGTGTGACATAAGGCTCCAGGCCCGCAGCGCGGCAGGCCTGGAGCATGCGCAGATAAAACGCAAACCCTTCCCCGTTCCAGCGGCCGTCGCCGTAAGGGTCCACCCGCGCCCAGCTCACGCTGAAACGGTAAGCACCGAGGCCCATCTGCGCCGCGCAGGCAATGTCCTCCTCATATCTGCGGTACGCGTCCGTGGCGGCGGAACCGTCAAACCCGTCTGCAACGGCGCCGGGGCGGCGGCAGAATACGTCCCAAATGGATTCCCCGCCGCCGTCGGCCCGCGGGCTGCCCTCGGTCTGGTAAGCGCTGGAGGCCGCGCCCCATACAAAATCTTTTGCAAACGCCATATGTCCCCTCCGTTCAGCCCATCGTCACCTTTACATGTACTGTCGTTCCGGCGGGCGCGGCGGGCAGAATGCCGTCCACGCAGGGCGCGCCGTCCGCCGTGATGCATTTTACCCCTTTTTCCACCCCCGCCGCGTTGTCCACTGCGATCTCGTACACCGCGCCTCTGTAGGTGCGCGTGATGGTGAAACCGGGCATCGCGGCGGGAATGCACGGGGCGATCCGCAGGCCGTCCAACGTGGGCTGGATCCCCAGGATATACTGGCTGATGTTGACGAATGTCCATGCGGCCGTACCCGTCAGCCAGCTGTTTTTCGCCTCGCCGAAGGCGGCCGCGTCCCTCCCGGCGATCATCTGGCTGTACACATAGGGCTCGGTGCGGTGGATCTCGCTGATTTCCTCAAGATAGGCCGGACAGGTGCGGCGGTATACCTCAAAGGCGCGGCCGCCGCGCCCCGCCGCACATTCAGCGCAGCTGATCCATGGGTTGTTGTGGCAGAAAATACCCGCGTTCTCCTTATACCCCGGCGGATAGCTGCTGATCTCCCCCAGTTCCAGATGATACCGCGTGTATGCGGGCTGCAGCAGCAGGATGCCGTACTCTGTGTCCAGATGCCGCCTTACGCTCTCCAGCGCCTGAAGCGCGCGGCCGTCGGAAAGGCCCACGCCCGCCATCACGCACATGCCCTGGGGTTCAATGTAAATTTTGCCCTCCGCGCATTCGGCGCTTCCCACCGGCCGGCCGTTTGCGTCATAGGCGCGGCGGAACCAGGCGCCGTCCCAGCCCGGGCCGAGGATGGCCGCTGTCATTTCGTCCACCTGTGCGCGCACGGCCCGCGCTTCCTGCGAAAGGCCTTCCCACGCACAAATGTCCGCGTATTCCCCGCCGTATTTTACAAACATCCCCGCAATGAACACGCTCTCCGCCACAGGGCCTTCGCTGGGGCCGGTGGTCTGGAAGCTCTCGCCCGGTTCGCTGGAAAAGCAGTTCAGATTCAGGCAGTCGTTCCAGTCGGCCCGGCCGATGAGCGGCAGTCCATGAGGGCCTTTGTGCGAAGCGGTAAAGCCCAGGCTGCGGCGCAGATGCTCCATCAGCGGCGCCGTGTCTTCCTCCCGGCAGTCAAAGGGCACCTCCTCGTACAGGATGGAACGGTCGCCTGTTTCCCGCAGGTATGCGCTCACACAGGCGATGAGCCACAGCGGGTCGTCGTTGAAGCCGCTCCCCACGTCCAAATTGCCCTTTTTCGTCAGCGGCTGATACTGGTGATAGGAGCTGCCGTCCGCGAACTGGGTGGCGGCGATGTCCAGAATGCGCTGCCGCGCCCGGCCCGGCACCAGATGCACGAAGCCCAGCAGGTCCTGGCAGGAATCCCGAAAGCCCATGCCCCGGCCGGTGCCGCTTTCATAATAGCTGGCGCTGCGGCTCATATTGAACGTCACCATGCACTGGTACTGGTGCCAGATATTGACCATACGGTCCAGCTTTTCGTCGCCGGAGCGCAGCGAAAAGCGCGCCAGCAGCCCATTCCAGTACGCGGCCAGCGCGGCCAGCGCGGCGTCAACCTGCGTGTCCGCGGCATAGCGGGCCAGCATGGCGCGGGCGCGGCTTTTTTCCACCACGCCGGGCGCGGCCCATTTTTCCCGGGGCGGGTTTTCCACATATCCCAATACAAAAATAAAGCTGCGGCGTTCGCCCGGGGCCAGCGTCACGTTCAGCTGATGCACGCCCACAGGCGCCCAGCCGTGGGCGATGCTGCCCGTACACGCGCCCCGTTCCACCGCCAGCGGCCCGGCCGGGCCGCGGTACGGCCCCAGAAACGCATCCCGGCTCGTGTCGAAACCGTCGGGCGTCCGGTTCACGCCGAACACGGCATAGTGGCTGCGGCGCTCGCGGTATTCCGTTTTATGATAGATGGCGCCGCCCTCCACCTCCACCTCGCCGGTGCTGTAGTTGCGCTGGAAGTTGGTGGAATCATCCACTGCGTTCCACAGGCAGAACTCCACATAGCTGAACAGCTGCAGCGCGCGGGGCTCTGCCCCGGCGTTGTGCAGCGTCAGGCGTATCACTTCACATGCGTCGCCCAGCGGAACGAACATTTCCTGCTTTGCCTCTATGCCGTTTTTCGCACCCTCGATGACCGTATAGCCCAGCCCGTGGCGGCAGCGATAGGAATCCAGTTCCGTGCGCACGGGCTGCCAGCCCGGGTTCCATACGCAGGCGCCGTCGCGGATATAAAACCGGTGGCCCTCGCCGTCCGCCGGGGCGCTGTTGTAGCGGTAGCGCGTCAGACGCAGCAGCTTTGCGTCACGGTAAAAGCTGTAGCCGCCCGCCGTATTGGAAACAAGGCTGAAAAAATCCTCGCTGCCCAGATAATTGATCCACGGCAGCGGTGTGCGCGGTGTGGTGATCACATATTCCCGGTTCTCGTCGTCAAAGTATCCATAGCGCATAAGGTATTCTCCTCACACCCGTGCCCTGCGGCGCGGGCCACTCGATTTTGGGGAGCATGCTGCGGCCCCGTTTGCGAAAACGATTAAGTCCGCATACATTCAAGCGCTCTGTATTTTTATCATACTGCCATTTCAAAAAAAAGCAAGCCTTTTTTGCTGATAAGTGCTGTAAAGTACGGATCCC
Organism: Ruthenibacterium sp.; assembly: GCF_017421385.1. Classification (NCBI taxonomy): domain Bacteria; kingdom Bacillati; phylum Bacillota; class Clostridia; order Eubacteriales; family Oscillospiraceae; genus Ruthenibacterium; species Ruthenibacterium sp. The sequence continues at coordinate 17,118 of NZ_JAFOIN010000048.1, forward strand.
GCTTGTTTCTTAGTCTTTTTTCCATTTAAATAAAGGTATAGAACAAGAGCGAAAATGTTTTCGTATCATTGGCGAAAATAAAAGGTATATTTTCGGATAGAATCGCCAAATACTCTTTGTCGAAATTGGAAAAGGCTCCAAACTTCGTGATTTCGCTTAAAAATCGCTTGATTTTTGTTGAAATTAAAGCGAGATTGCGGTATATTGAAGTTGCGAAAACGATTAAGTATCCAGTTTTGCCAAACAAGCCGCCTTTCGGTATAATAGATGCCAGAAAACGATTTCGATTTAGCAGAGCAAAACTTCTGGAAAGGCGGACCGTTATGATTTCGATTCGGGATATTGCAAAGGAATGCGGCGTGTCCGTGGCGACAGTGAGCAAAGCGCTCAACGGCCACCATGACATCAGCGCTCAAACGCGGGAGACCGTATGCCGCAAAGCGGCCGAAATGGGCTACCAGCCCAATTCCGCGGCCCGTGCGCTCAAGACGAACCGTACATACAATCTGGGCGTTCTGTACGAGGACCCGCAGCACAGCGGCCTGGGGCACGAATATTTTTCGCGCATTCTGGAGAGCTTCCGCGCGCAGGCCGAGGCCTGCGGCTACGATGTCACCTTCATCAACCGCAATGTCGGCAAGCGGCGCTCGTCTTACCTGGAGCACTGCCGCTACCGCGGCGTGGACGGCGTATGTGTGGTATGCGTGAACTTTCTGGACCCGCAGGTGCTGGAACTGGTGCAGAGCGAGCTGCCCGTCGTGACAGTGGACCACATGTTCAACAACCGTACTTCCATCGTTTCGGACAACGTCAAGGGCGTTCAAACGCTGGTGAACCATGTGTTCGGTATGGGGCACAGGAACATTGCCTTCATCCACGGCGAACGCACGGCCGTCACCGAAAGCCGCTGCGCCAGCTTTTACAAGACCTGCTACGACCTGGGGCTGCAGGTGCCCGACGCCTATGTACGCGAAGGCGCTTACCACGACTGCGACAGCTGCGAACGCATCACCGCCGAGCTGCTGGCGCTGCCGCAGCGGCCCACATGCATCTTTTTCACCGATGACGTGTCGGCTCTGGGCGGCCTCGCCGCCATCGCCCGGGCGGGCCTCCGCGTGCCGGAAGACATCTCCGCCGTCGGTTATGACGGCATCCCTCTCGCCAAAATGATGATCCCCAGCCTGACGACTTACCACCAGGACACCCAGGCCATCGGCTACTGGGCGGCGGACCGTCTCGTCAGCCTGATCGAGCACCCCAAAACCACCCTGCCGGAAAGCATCCTCATCCCCGGCAGCCTGTTGGAAGGAGCATCGGTCAGGCGCATCTGATTTTGTGATCGCGCGGCCAAACGGCCGCCTGACCGAACTTTACAAGGAGGAAAACAATCTATGAAACGTACACTTGCGACCCTTATGGCATTGTGCATGATGCTTTCCCTGGCCGCCTGCGGCGGCTCCGGCGCTTCCAGTGTTCCCGCCTCCGTTTCCGCCTCCGCCCCCTCATCCGGCATCGAATCCGCGCCCGCCGATGGCGCCGTGCTCAACATCTGGTGCTGGAACGACGAGTTCCAAAGCCGGTTCAACGACTATTATCCCGAGGTAAAGGCAGTGGCGGAGGACAAATCCACCACCACGCTCAACGACGGCACGATCGTCAAGTGGACCATCAATCCCAACGAGAACAACAATTACCAGAACAAGCTGGACGAGGCCCTGCTGGCGCAGGATTCCGCCGCAGCCGACGACAAGATCGATATTTTCCTCATCGAAGCGGATTACGCGCTGAAGTATGTGGATTCCGACTACACGTTGGACGTACGCGGCGATATCGGCCTGACGGACGCAGACCTGTCCGGGCAGTACCCGTACACCCAGGACATCGCCACGGCCGGCGGCAAGCTGAAGGGCGTCACCTGGCAGGCCACCCCCGGCCTGTTCGCCTACCGGCGCAGCATCGCCAAAGACGTACTGGGCACCGACGGCCCCGCTCAGGTGCAGGAGGCCCTGTCTGATTGGGACAAATTCAACGCTGTGGCCGAACAGGCCGCCGCGAAGGGCTACAAGATGCTGTCCGGCTATGACGACAGCTACCGCACTTTCTCCAACAACGTCTCCGCCCCATGGGTGACGGGCACCACCGTAACTGTGGACGAAAACCTGATGAAGTGGGTGGAACAGACCAAGACCTACACCGACAACGGCTACAACAATAAATCCAGCCTGTGGAGCGACGTGTGGGCCGCGGACCAGGGCCCCGACGGCAAGGTGTTCGGGTTCTTCTATTCCACCTGGGGCATCAATTTCACGCTGCTGGGTAATTCCCTGGAAACGCCCGAGGCCGAGGGCGGCAAAGCCGAAGCGGGCAACGGCATCTACGGCGATTACGCCGTCTGCGAAGGCCCGCAGCCGTATTACTGGGGCGGCACATGGATCTGCGCCGCGGCCGGCACCGACAACACCGCCGCCATTGCGGACATCATGCGCAGCCTCACCTGCGACAAGGCCATCATGAAGCAGATCACCGAGGATACGCAGGATTACACCAACAACGCCCCGGCCATGGAGGAGCTTGCCTCCAGCGACTTCAAATCCGATTTTCTGGGCGGCCAGAACCACATCGCGCTGTTCGCCGCAGCCGCGCCCAACATCGACATGAGCAACGCCGGCCCCTACGACCAGGGGCTGAACGAAAGCTTCCAGGGCGCGTTCAAGGATTATTTTGACGGCGCGGTGGACCTGGAAACAGCCAAGACCAATTTCCAGACGTCCATCGGGGAAAAATACCCTGAACTTACCGAAGTAGTGTGGCCCGAATAAACGCAGCCACGGCTCAAACGCGCGGGGCGGGCGTCGCCCGCCCCGCATTCCTCTGAAAAGGACAGGTGACCGATATGCAAGCGCGCACGGCAGGCCGAAAGCACCGCTCCATCCGCTACGCCAAATGGGGCTATCTTTTCATCGCCCCGTTTTTCATCGCCTTTGCGGTGTTCCAGCTCATCCCGCTGGCCTCCACGGTATATTACAGTTTTTTTGAATATTTCCGCAGCGGCCTGAAGGAGATCGGCCCCAATTTCGTGGGGCTTAAGAATTATGCCGAGCTGTTCCGCACCGATTTGCCGAAATACTTCGGCAACACGCTGCTGATGTGGATCATCGGCTTTGTGCCGCAGATTGCCGTGTCGCTGCTGCTGGCGGCCTGGTTCACGGACACGCGGCTGCGCCTGCGCGGCCAGGGCTTTTTCAAAACGGTCATCTACATGCCCAACCTCATTATGGCCTCGGCCTTTGCCATGCTGTTTTTCGCCTTGTTTTCCGACAACGGGCCGGTCAACGCCGCGCTTGTTTCCGCCGGCTTTCTGGAAGAGCCGTTCCGCTTTTTATCCAGCGTGGCAGGCACGCGCGGGCTGGTGGGCCTGATGAATTTTCTCATGTGGTTCGGCAACACCACCATCCTGCTGATGGCCGCCGTCATGGGCATCGACCCCGGCCTTTACGAGGCCGCCGAGATCGACGGCTGCACGCCCGGCCAGATGTTCCGGCGCATCACACTGCCGCTTATCCGGCCCATCCTTGTGTATGTGGTCATCACCTCGATGATCGGCGGGCTGCAGATGTTCGATGTGCCCCAGATCCTGACAAACGGCAAAGGCAGCCCGGACCGCTGCGCCACCACGATGATCATGTATCTGAACAACCACATGTACAGCAAAAACTACGGCATGGCGGGGGCGGTCTCCACGGTGCTGTTTCTGGTGTGCGCGGTGCTGTGTATCGCCGTGCTGAAAACGCTGGACCGCAGCAAGGAAGGAGGCGCAGGGAAATGACGTCTGCCCAAACGGAAAAAGCAAGCTCCCGGCTGCGGCGCGCAGGGCGCGCCCGCGCGGCTTCAACGGCCCGGCGGGCGGCAGCCTACACGGTGCTGGGGCTGCTGTGCTTTTTGTGCCTGTTCTTCTTTTACATCCTGCTCATCAACGCAACGCGCACCCATTTTGAGATCCAGCGCGGCTTTTCCCTGCTGCCCGGCCGTTCACTGCTGACGAACCTGAAAAGCGTGCTGGCCAACGCCAACATCCCCGTGCTCTCCGGCATCCGCAACAGCCTGCTTGTCTCGGCGCTCTCTGCGCTGCTCAGTGTTTATTTTTCAGCGCTCACCGCCTACGGCATCCATGCCTATGACTTCAAATTCAAAAAGCTGGCCTTTACGTTCATCCTGCTCATCATGATGATGCCCACACAGGTATCCGCGCTGGGCTTTGTTCGGCTCATCACCAAAATGGGCATGGCCGACACCCTCGCACCGCTGTTTCTGCCCAGCATCGCGGCGCCCGTTGTATTTTATTTCATGCTGCAGTACATGGAAGGCAACCTGCCCATGGAGATCGTCGAGGCCGCGCGCATTGACGGTTCGGGCGAGTTTTCCACCTTCAACCGCATCGTGCTTCCCATCCTCAAGCCCGCTTTGGCCGTGCAGGCCATCTTCACTTTCGTCAACACCTGGAACAATTATTTCACCCCCGCCCTTGTGCTGAGCAGCAGCGGCAAAAAGACGCTGCCCATCCTCATTGCACAGCTGCGCAGCGCGGATTTTCTTAAGTTCGATATGGGGCAGGTGTATATGATGGTAGCCATCGCCATTCTGCCGGTCATCGCCGTATACCTTTGCCTCTCCAAATTTATCGTGCGCGGCGTGGCCCTCGGCGGCGTGAAGGGCTGAGCGGAAAACGACTGCGTTTACAGCACAAAAAGCGGCGCCGCCGCATCCGGCAACGGGTGCGGCGGCGTATTTTTTATTTTTGTGCCGGCGCAGTGCATATCCGCGGCCGCGCCCGGCACACTATCACAAGACGCATGCGCCGGCGGGCGGGGCGCACCGCTCCCCCGGCGGCCGGCCCAACGCAAAAAAGGAGCGAATGAGGATGACTTTGACAAAAAAGGAGCAGGGCCTGCTGAAGGACCTGCAGAATGAAGAAAAACTGTGCGTGGAAAAGTACCGCAAGGCCGCCGAAAATGCCTGCGACGCCAAGCTGCAGCATATCTTTGAAAAAATCGAAAAAGCCGAACAGAGCCATTACGACACCGTGACGGGTATGCTGGCGGGCACCCTGCCCGCCCAACAGGGCCAGCAGAGCAAAGGGCAGGCCTCCCGTCAGAAGGCGGAAAAGGACCTGAAATCCACGGCCAGCCGCGCTGAAAAACAGCGCGACGCCTATCTGTTGTCCGATCTGTTGGGCACGGAAAAATATGTCTCCGGCGTGTACAACACCGCCGTGTTTGAGTTCAGCGACGCCAAGGCGCGCCAAGTGCTGGCCGCCATCCAGCAGCAGGAACAGGAACACGGCAAACAGCTTTCGGACTATATGCAGGCCAACAACATGTATTGCTGAGACACCATCTTTTTCATCCGGAAAGGCCGCCCGCGGGCGGCCTTTCTTTTTGTGCTTCCTTCAGCTCAGGATCTTGCGGACGATGCCGTACAGCACCGGTTTCATATTGTCCACGGTGTCCGGCTTGCCCTCAATGATGGAGGAATAGCATACGGAACCCAGCATCTCGATGATGACGAATATCATCTTGAACAGCTCGTCCTCTGTATACCGGGCCGCCAGCGGGCTTGCCTCCAGGTCCCGCATCAGCCGCGCCCAAAGAGGGCCGCGCCGCTCGCTCATCTGTTTTGCCACCATAGGCCAGGAAAAATTCCGCTCAACAAGCCGAAGGACCAGCTTGTTGCGCTTGAAATATTCCACCACATAATCCAAAAGAAGCAGCACATTCTCCACAAAATCCGGCGTGCGGCGTTCATCCAGCCATTCGTATGCTTCTTCCAGAACCTGGGCCGAGATATTATAGACCAGCTGTCCCAGCAATTGATCCTTATCGTGAAAATACAGATAAAACGTGCCCTTGGCCACGTTCGCTCCGCGGACGATCTCGTCCACCGAAGTCTTGGCCACGCCCTTTTCCGTGAACAACGCGTAGGCGGCGTCCAGCAGGCTCTGACGCTTTTGTTCCTTGCGGGATTCCATCGGTTCGCGCATACGCGTTTTCCCCTTTCCGCCGCGGCGCGGCATTTTCCCCGTTCTTTCCCGCTTTTAGTATACCTCCCGCGCGGCGGCGATTGCAAGAGCTGTCTTTCGGTTCAGCAAAATGACCAAAAGTCATCGTTTTCATTTTGTGACTATTGGTCAATAATTGGATTGACTAACGGTCATAACAAGACTATACTATTCAACGTTGACTGTTGGTCAGTTTGATCCGCGGCATCGGCTGCCGCAAAAATTCAAAGGGAGCGTTGAGCAATGGAACATTTTGCGCGCTGGGTGGTACGGCACCGCAAAGCGGTGCTGGCGGCCGCCGTGCTGCTGCTGATCCCATCCGTGTTCGGTGCCGCAGGCACCTATATCAATTACGATATCCTCACCTATCTGCCGCCGGAGTTGGATTCCATGGTGGGCGAAGGATATCTGGAGGACGATTTCAACATGGCCTCCACCTCCATGATCACCGTGGAGAATATGTCCACCGCGGACACACTTGCCCTCAAGAGTGAGCTGGAGGCTGTTGCGGGTGTAAAAAGCGTGCTGTGGACGAGCGACATCCTGGACGTAACTACGCCAAAGGAAATGCTGCCGGCCGACATCCAGAAATTCTTTTACAGCGAAAACGGCGCCACACTGCTGCTGGTCCAGTTCGAAAACCCAAGCGCCCATGCCGTGACCATGCAGGCGCAGCGCACCATCAAGGATATCCTGCGCAAGGACTGCTTCATCGGCGGAATGTCCGCCATTCTGGAGGACACAAAATCCCTGGTAAACCAGGAAATGCCCGTCTACATCCTGTGTGCCGTGGGGGCGTGTCTGGTGGTGCTGTTCCTCAGCATGAAAGAAACGGTTGTACCCCTCATCTTCATGCTGGGCATGATATTCCCCATTGTCTACAACTTTGGCACCAATATCTTTCTGGGGCAGATCAGCTACATCACCGAGGCTTTGGCCACGGTGCTCCAGCTGGGCGTGACGATGGATTTCTCCATCTTTCTGCTGCAACGGTTCGAGGAAGAAAAGCGTTCCTGCCCGGATGAGAACGAGGCAATGGTGCGCGCCGTGCAAAAGACGTTCTCCTCCATTCTGGCAAGTTCGCTCACCACCATCGCAGGCTTCCTCGCAATGTGCACCATGCGCCTGACACTGGGGCGCGATATCGGCATCGTAATGGCCAAGGGCGTGTTGCTGGGCGTTGTCAGCACTGTGACGATCCTGCCCGCGCTCATCCTTACGTTCCGGCGCTCCATCGCGCGGCATACCCACCGTACCTTCATCCCTAAGCTGCGCCGTACCTCCCGTTTCGTGGTGCGCCGGTATATTCCCATCCTCGCAGTGTTCGTGCTCTGCTTCATTCCATTCAGCGTGGCGCAGGCGAAAACGCCTGTATACTACACACTATTCGACAGCCTGCCGCAGGACCTCGCGGGGATTCAGGGTACCAGCCGCCTGAAAGAGGACTTCGGCATGACGACTTCCCATTTCATCATCGTGGACGACGGCTTGCCGGCCCGCGACATGGAGGCGCTCACCGATGAGATCGAGCAGGTGGACGGCATCCGCCAGGTGCTCAGCTATGAAAAGTTTTTGGGCGGCGGCGTTCCCCGGGAGGTTCTGCCCACCGAGGTGCGTCAGATCTTCTGCGCAGGCGGCCACGAGATGCTGCTGGCCAATTCCAGCTATGAGAGCGGTACCGAAGCTCAAAACGCCCAACTGGACGCTCTGAACGCCATTGTCAAGCGTTACGACCCCAACGGCGTGATTACCGGAGAGGGTGCAATGACAAAAGACCTGATCGAAGTGGCGGACGTGGATTTCCGCAGCGTCAGCATCGCCAGTATCGCAGCGGTTTTCCTCATCATCGCCATTTCATTCCGCTCAGCGTCCATTCCGGTGCTTCTGGTGGCCGCCATCGAAAGTGCCATTATGATCAATATGGGCATCCCCTATTTTACCGGCACGACGCTGCCCTTTGTGGCCAGCATCATCATCGGCACCATCCAGCTCGGCGCAACGGTGGACTACGCCATCCTGATGACCACCCGCTTCCGGGAAGAGCTGAATGCGGGGCGATCCACCAAGGACGCCGTGCAGACGGCCGTGGAGCAGTGCAGCCAGAGCATCCTCACCAGCGGACTGACGTTTTTCGCGGCAACCTTCAGCGTTTCACTGGCTTCCCGCATGGAACTTATCAGCAGCCTGTGCCGTCTCATCAGCCGCGGCGCGCTCATCAGCATGCTTGTGATTCTGCTGGTGCTGCCCGCGCTGCTTATCCTGACGGCGCCTCTCATCCGGAAAACCACCTACCATTGGCTCAGCAAAGAAAAGGAGACGAAAACCGTATGAAAAAGTTATTGCAGAAAACCACGGCCGTTCTGGTAAGCGCGGCACTGGCCGTCACCTGCGCCCTGCCCGCCTTTGCCGAACAGCCCACAGAGGGCGTGACGAAAGACGAAAATGTGTTTCTGATCCTGAACCCGGACGGTTCGGTGAGCGAACAGATCGTCAGCGACTGGCTGCACAGCGATACCGGCTTTGACGCTGCGGCGGACCGCAGCACACTCTCCGGCATCACCAACCTGAAAAGCGACGTGCTGCCCGCGCAGGACGGCGAAAACCTGACCTGGACCACCGAGGACAACGATATTTATTATCAGGGCACCACAACGCAGACGCCTCCCGTGACCGTGGATATTACCTATACGCTGGACGGCCGGTCCATCACCGCCGATGCGCTGGCGGGCAAAAGCGGACACCTTGTGATGCGCTTGGCTCTGACCAACAACGAGGGACAGGAAATGGAGATTGCCGGCAGCCGGCGCAAGGTGTACACGCCGTTTTTCACTGTGGCCGCGGCCACGCTGCCCACGGGCTCCTATACCAACATTGCCGCACAGCACGGCACCGTGCAGACGGACGCAAAAACGCAGCTCGTCTGCTTTCTCGCCATGCCGGGCATGGCCGAGACCTTCGGCGGTCTGCTGCCGGAAGCGCTGTCCGGTCTTGAAGATTACATGCTGGACGAACTGGTCATCGAGGCGGATGTAAAAGACTGTACACCTCCAGCATTTATGCTGGCCGCAGCCACAAGCATGGACCAGTTGACCTCAGAGCTGGACGTTCCCGACCTCTCCGGCCAGATGAGCCAGCTCGAGGATGCGACCGCGCAGCTCCAGAGCGGCGCAGCCACACTGCATGAGGCTACGGGCACGCTGCAGAGCAAAATGGACGAATTCGCCGCCAGCTACGCCACCTTCGACACCGGCCTGGACAATGCTCTCAGCGGCGCGCAGCAGGTGCAGAGCGGCGCGCAGAACCTGCTGGACGGTGCAAAAAGCCTGGACAACGGCACACAGCAGCTTGCGGATGGCACACAGAAGCTGAACAGCGGCGCACAGCAGCTGGCCGGCCGGCTGAACGGCACTCTCGTACCCGCTCTGGAGGGTGCCGCCGCGCAGCAGGCAGCCCTGCAGCAGCAGATGGACGCGTTGGCAGACCAGCTCGGCCATGTGCAGCTTCCCGATGTGGACGCGCTGAAAAAGCAGCTCGGCGCAGGTGTGGGCCAGGTGTTTGACGGCGCTGCACAGGGTGCGGCGAAAGCCGCCGCCCAAAGCGTGGGCGACGCTGTAAAGAGCGGCGCACTGCAGGCTGCGGACGCAGCCGTTGCGCAGGCAGCACCGGCCGCGGCGCAGGGCGTTGCATCCAAAGCCGCGCAGGATGTTTCCTCCGCGCTGGCAGACGCGCTGCAGCCCTATGTGGACAGCGGGAAAATGACATCTGACGAAATGAACGCCGTCATTGCGGAGGCCGCCGGAGCGGCTCAAGGCGCGGCCGCCAAGGTGGATGCGGCAGGCATGGTTCAGGGCGCGGTGGACAAAGCCGTTACCGGCAATGTGACCGTGGATGCCGACGCAGCGGCCGGACAGATCGTGGCCGCGATGGCTCCCGAAAAGGAGGCCGCCGTAAACCAGGTGACCGCCGCACTGAACGGGCTGGACACCGCAGCGCTGAAGGCCATGCTGCTGCAGTTCCAACAGCTTTCCGGCGACGCGCAAACGATGATGGGTTCGGTAAAATCCCTGACGGACGCACTGTACAACGCCGACGCTCCGTCGGACCAGAACACTGTTGTAGGAGCGGCCGGAGCTCTGGCGGCCGGCGCGCAGAGCGCGCAGGACGGCGCGGCCTCCCTTCGCGACGGCGCGGCGCAGCTCACCGCCGGCGCGGCACAGCTGAGCAACGGCGCCTCCAGCCTGAGCGCCGGCCTGACGCAGCTCTCCGGCGCAAGCAAAACAGTCCGTGACGCCATCGGCCAATTCCGCACCGGCGCGGGGAGCCTGAACGACGGCGCGGCACAGCTGCAGGACGGGCTGGACACCTATGCCAGCCAGGCCATCGGAAAGCTGACCGAGCTTGCGGGCTCCGCCGACACCTCCGCGCTGCAGGACGTGCTGAAGGCGCTGGAAACCCGCGCGCAGAGTTACACCTCTTACACGGGCAGTGCGGACGGCGTGCGTGCCAATGTAAAATTCGTGATGAAAACAGCCGGTCTGCCGGAGGAGGAAACGGCATCCTCTTCCGACACGGAAGATTCGGAGGCCGCACCGCAGGACAAAACCCCGGACGCCTCCTTCTGGGACCGGGTCAAGAATCTTTTCTCCTGACATGCACGGAAAAAGCGCGCGGAACATTCCACGCGCTTCAGCTTGGCGCAAAAGCGTAGCTTTTGCGCCAAGCTGCCTACGAACGGGGCCTGCGGCCCCGTTCGCCGCGCACGGCGCGGGGTTATTTTAAATGAAAAAGGGGTTCACCACCCCTTTTTCAAACTTTTTCCCCAGACGTTTCTTTTGCCTCTTTGCCCTTTTCAACGGTCTGAAGCGCATGGAATGTTCCGCGCGCTTTTCCCGTGTGCCGCTTTCCGGCGGAGCAGGCTCAGCGCTTTTTCGCAAGGAAGCGCCACAGGCGCGTATACCAGGCCGGATTGTTTTTCCGCCAGGCCTTGCGGTACGCCCTGTCCGCCTCTCGGGTGGACATCGGGCGCACCACGCCGGGTGTCGCGCCCGCCAATTCCGTATTTTTGCCATACCGGACATGGGCCATTGGTTCGCGGAAAGACATTGCGCTCCTCCTTTCCTTTTCTATACTATACGTATTATAACATTTTTCAGACCTTGCTTCAACGACATGATGCAGCGGCCACAGCAGAGCCGCATCCGCTACGGTTCTGCATGGTTGAACGCCCTCAAGCCCATCGCGCACGGAATGCGCGTGGCAGCGGAGGGCTGCCCTATCCCCGCCCGCGTGCATACCGGCGACCGGCGTGTCTGGCCAAAGGCGCACAGCTGTGCTACAATGTCAAAAACAACAGGTACGGAGGCAACCGGATATGGAGCTTTTAAAACAGCGGATCCTGCGGGACGGGCAGGTGAAAGAAGGCGGCGTACTCAAGGTGGACAGCTTTCTCAACCACCAAATGGATGTGACGCTGCTGAATGAGATCGGGCGTGAATTCCGCCGCCGTTTCGACGGAGCGGACATCACCAAAATCGTTACCGTCGAGGCGTCCGGCATCGGTATTGCTGCCATTGCCGCGCAGCATTTCGGCAGCGTTCCCGTCATCTTCGCCAAAAAGACGCGTTCGCGCAATCTGGACGGTGCGCTGTATACCGCCAAGGTCCATTCTTTCACCAAGGACATTACCTACGATGTGCAGCTATCCAAAAAATTTCTCGGCCCGCAGGACACTGTGCTCATCCTGGACGATTTCCTCGCCCGGGGACAGGCGCTGCTGGGCCTCATCGACATCGTGCGGCAGGCGGGCGCGCAGTGCGCTGGCTGCGGCATCGTCATTGAAAAGCAGCAGCAGGGCGGCGGCGCGCTGGTGCGGGCAGCGGGAGTGCGCCTGGAATCGCTGGCCGTAATCGCCTCGCTGGAAAACGGCACGGTCACCTTTGCGCAGTGACCGGCATAAAAACAGGGCCTGTGCTCCACAATGGGGGCACAGGCCCTGTTTGCATGCCGCGCATGAAAAAACGCGCAGGCTGTTCGTCATTCGCCGCACAGCCGCAGGATCTGCTCCCGCGCGGGCATGGCCGGGATGGCCCCCTTTGCCGCGGTGGTCAGGCTGCCCGCTGCGTTTGCAAACGCGACAATGCGCTCCCACTGTGCCTGCGGCAATATCCGCAGCTCTTCCAGCGTCTTGCCCGCAAGGCACGACAGCAGCGCTCCCAGAAAAGCGTCGCCCGCGCCCGTAGTGTCCACCGTGTCCACTTCGCAGGCAGGCAGCAACCCGCGGCCCGCCGCAGCACGGTAGTACGCGCCCCGCGGCCCCAGCGTCACCAGAACCAGCGCCGCGCCCCGGGACGCCAGCGCGTCCGCTCCCGCCGCCAGCTGCACTTCGCCCGTCAGCAGTTCCATTTCTTCCTCCGATACTTTCACGATATCCGCCAGAGGCAGCGCGGCCAGCAGCGCTTCTCTCGCCCGCTCCGCGCTATCCCACAAAAACGGACGGTAGTTTGGATCGTAACTGATCATCGCCCCCGCTGCTTTTGCCTCCCGCGCCGCCTCCAGCGTAGCCGTGCGGCACGGCTCGTCCGTCAGCGAAACAGAACCAAAATGAAAGATGCGGCAGTCCCGCAGCAGCGCCCTGTCCACTTCGGCAGGCGCGAGCATCACGTCCGCACCCGGCTTGCGGTAAAACGTGAAGCTTCGGTCTCCCTCCGGCGTCAGCTGCACAAAGGCCAGCGTCGTGGGATATTCCCGCGTCATACGCAGACCGCGCACGTCCACACCAGCATCCTCCATCGTCTTTTTCAAAAACGCGCCGAAAGCGTCGTCCCCCACCTTGCCGATAAATGCGGTTTTGCCGCCCAGCTTTGCGGCCATTGCCAGCACATTGGCAGGCGCGCCGCCCGGGTTGCGCGCAAACAGCGCCATCCCCTGGCTGTTTTCCCCGCTGGGTGTAAAGTCGATCAGGCTCTCGCCCAGCGCCACGATATCAAACATACTTTCCTCCTCAAAGTTTTTGGCTGAATTCCACCTTTTCCCCATTGGGGCCTAGGATGGTGAAAAAGCGCACGCCCCGCGCCCAAAAAGGAAGAAACCGCACCGCGTCGTCCAGCAGCTCGTATCCACCGTCCCGCAGCAGCACGAACAGCGTATCCACGTCCGCGACGTCCAGCGCGATATGGTCGACAGCCCCGGCCCTGCCGGCCGCGCGGCCGGTTTGATAGGCTTCGATCATCAGTTCTTTCAGCTGCAAAAAGGCTACCTGTTCCCCTGCGGCTTCGTTGACCGTACGCAGCGCAACGGAGAAGCCCAGCCCTTCGTAAAAGGCCACCGTTTTCTCCAGGTCGTTTGTAGGCAGGCCGATGTGCTGCAGGCCATTTATGGTTTCCGCGATTTTTTCCACGTTCACGCCTCGCTCTCATCCACGTCGATAAGCACTTTCATCGTCGTCTCCCGGTTCGCGTCGATGTACTGGTATGCCGCCAGATAATCCCGGAACGGGAAGTGCCGGCTCATCAGCGGCTCCAACCGAACCTTGCCTTCGTTCACCAGGCGAATGGCCTCAAGATAGTCCTCATGGCGGTACATCATGCTCGTGTTCAGATCCAGTTCATGGTCGTTGAGCACCGCAAGGTCCACGTTTGCCATACCCGCATACACCGCCACAAGGATGATCGTGCTGCCCTTGCGCGCGTGCCGGATGGCCTGTCCCATGGTCGTATCGTTGCCTGCGCAGTCGTAGATCACATCCGCCTTGTCCGGGCCGAAGCATTCCGCCAGTGCTTCACCGAAGCCGTGTTCTTTTGTGTTCACTGCAAAATCCACGCCGCATGCTTTTGCCAATTCCAGCCGCGGCGTGCTGATGTCGGTGATAAGCACCTGCGCCGCGCCCAGCGCCTTTGCGCTCTGGGCCAGCAGGATGCCGATGGGCCCCGCGCCCAGCACGGCGATCTTCTGTCCGCGCACATCCCCGGCGCGCCGCACCGCATGTACCGTCACGGCCAGCGGCTCTATCATCGCGCCTTCACTGTATGTCATCGTTTCCGGCAAAGGCGTCACCTTGCCCGCGTCCACGGCAAAATATTCACTGGCTGTGCCTGTCGTCTGGAACCCCATCACCCGAAGTTCCTCGCACAGATTGTACTTGCCGTGCGTGCACGGATGGCACCGGCCGCAGTAGACCTGCGGTTCGATGGTCACCTTCTGCCCTATGGCAAATCCCGTCACGCCCTCGCCCAACGCCGCGATTTTCCCCGACACCTCGTGGCCCTGGGTGACCGGATATTTTGTGAACGGATGCTCGCCGTGATACACATGGATATCCGACCCGCACACGCCGATCTTCATGATCTTTACCAATACCTCGCCCGCGTTGGGTGCGGGTACGGGCGCCTCCCGGAACTCGATGTGCCCCGGCGCCGTCATCACCTGCTGCAGCATTTTCTGCATTCTGAATCATCCTCTCCCGTTTGTACGCGTTCAGCGTTTGTTTGGCAGCACCATCACTTTGATGGATTCGCCGCCCATCTGCATTTTGATCGCCTGCTCCATTTCCCCGATGCCGAACGTGTGGGTGATGAGCGGCTCCACATTGATGCGCCCCGCACTCAGCAATTCCACAGCCCGAAGATGCGTATCCGGGTTGATGAAGGAGCCGCGGATGGCAAGCTCTTTTTTGTATACGTCGAACAACGGCAGCGGAACCGTAGCCGTAGGCGCGGGCACACTGAACAGCAGCACCGTCGCGCCGAAGCCCGCGGCCTCGAAGGCACTGCGTGTGGCCGCCGTGTTCCCCACACATTCAATCACCACATCCGCGCCGCTTTTGCCCGCAGCCTCCCGCACACGGGCGGACAGGTCCTCCCGGAGCGGGTCGACAGCCAGATCCGCTCCAACGGACAGCCCGGCGCTGCGGCGCAGTTCCACCGGCTCACTGAGAATGACCTTCGCCGCGCCGGAAAGGCGGGCCAGCTGCACCATCAGCAGGCCGATGGCTCCCCCGCCGATCACACATACCGTACTGCCGGGCCGTATACCCGCGGCATCGATACCGTGCAGGCAGCACGCCAGCGGCTCGGCCATGGCTCCTGCCTCAAAGGGCAGCTCCGGTGCCAGTTTGAAGCACTGTGCCGCCGGCGCTGCGCTGTACTGTGCAAACCCGCCGTCCCGGGTGACGCCAAGCGCCTGCAGATGTTCACAGAACTGCTTTTTACCGTCCCGGCAGGGCGTGCAGGCGCCGCAGTAAATATTGGGGTCTACGGCGACATGATCGCCTGGCACCAAACCTTTCACATCCGCGCCTACTTCTTCTACAATACCCGCATATTCGTGTCCCAGAACCACCGGCGGCGTCACTTCGGCCGAGCCCGCCTCGCCGTGGTAAATGTGGACATCTGTACCGCACACGCCGCACGCCATCACGCGAATGCGCACTTCGTCCGCGGCCAGCGGCCGTTTTTCCATATCCCGGACTTCAAATTCCCGGTTGCCCAGAAAAAAAGCTCCCTTCATCGTCGATCCATCCTTTCCGCATGTTCCCATGCCCAAAACTTTTTTAACTCAGTTTAAAAAGATTCCAGCATTAGAATGCGTCTTTTTTGATACGTTGTCAAGCGGTCTCTTCCAATTTTGTTGGAATCTCCAAGAATGAGTCTTTCTTTTTGTCAAGTTTTTAAAACGATTTTACAAAGTGTTTTGAATGTGTTACAGTAAAACCACAAACAGGCGGGAGGCACTCAGGATGGAGACAGTAAATCTTTTCGGCGCACAGCGCGGGCGGGCGGCGCAGGCGGCTGCATGGGCCATGGAAAAAGAACGTTTTTCCACACAGGAGATGGCGAACGCTCTGGCGGTGAGCACGCCCACGGCCATTACTCTGCTGCGCCGCCTGGAGGGCCACGGCCTGGTGCAGCCCTGCGGGGAATTCAGTTCCACCGGCGGACGCAAGCCCCGGGCCTGGAGCGCCTGTCCCGGCGCGCGGTACGTTGTCGGGGCCGACATCACTCTGCGCCATGTCAGCCTGGTGGCTGTGGATCTCTCCGGCCAGGTGACGCGCACGCAAACCCGCACTCTGGCCTTTACGCGTACGCCCGCCTATTTTCGGGCGCTCGCCGCGTTCATCAGCGAGCTGTGCGCGGAGCTGCCCCGGCAATCGGTTTTGGGCGTCGGCCTGTCCATTCCCGGTATCATCGGCAGCGGGCAGGACCTCGTCCTGCGCTCCCACGCGCTTTCCATTCAGGGACTGCGGGCCGATGAATTCGAACAATATCTCGGCCTGCCCTGCCGCATGATAAACGACGCAAACGCCGGCTGCCTTGCCGAGGCCTGGGCCGACGTCTCTCTGCGGGACGCGGTTTATCTCTCCCTGAGCAACAGCGTGGGCAGCGCGGTGCTCATCGGCCGCAGGCTGTATCTGGGGCACAACCTGCGCAGCGGCGAGGTGGGGCACACCACGCTGGTTCCCGGCGGACGGCCGTGCTACTGCGGCAAAAGCGGCTGTGTGGACGCCTACTGCCGCGCCGGCCTGCTGCACGGCCACACCGGCGGCAGCCTGAAAGATTTCTTCCTGCGGCTGCACACGGGTGACGCCGCGCTGCGCAGCGTGTGGGACGCTTATCTGGACAACGTAGCCGTCGTAGTGAACAACCTGCGCATGATGCTGGACTGCGACGTGATTCTTGGAGGCTATGTAGGCCGGTACATGGATGCAGAACTGGCCGGGCTGCGCCGCCGCGCGGCCTTCCGCAACACCTTCGAGCCGGACGCCGGCTATCTCAAGGCCTGTGCCTATAAAAAAGAAGCGGCCGCCCTGGGCTCGGCCATCCCGTGGATCGAAGAATACCTGCAAACACTTTGAGCGCGCGGCAAAACCGCGGAAGGGAACGGTAAAGATGTACAAAGCCATTATCGCAGACGATGAGGAAACGGTTCGCCGTGGGCTTGTAACGCACTTTAACTGGGGCAAGCACGGTGTGGAAGTGGCCGGGGTATTCGACGACGGCGTCCCAGCGCTGGATTTTGTCCGCCGGAATGAAGTTGACATCATCGTCACAGACGTGCGGATGTCCCATATGGACGGCATCACACTGGCCAAAAATGTGCTGGAGAGCTATCCCGGCGTCAAAATCATATTTATCAGCGGCTATGCAGATGTGGGATATCTGCGTGATGCTCTGAAGATGGAAGCCGTAGACTATATCCTCAAATCCATCGACATTGACGAACTGGACGCGGTGATCACCAAAGTGGTGGCCATGCTGGACCAGAGGTCTTCCCAGCAACTGGTCCTGGAAGACATGGCCCGAAAGCTGGAGCAAAGCATGCCGCTGCTGCGCCAGCGCCGTTTGTGCGATCTTTTGCAGAACAATGACGAAAGCGAGGAGGACATTCTGCAAAGCATCGAATTCCTGGGTATCCCTTTGAACAGCCAGACACATTACGCCGTGCTGGTACTGCGGCTTCAGCCAAAATCAAAATGGCTCACCATGGGCAGCATGCCTGAAAAAGACCGCATCACCTTCAGTATGGCGCTGGAAGAATTGTTTGCCCGCGTATTGGCGGAATACGGCGTCAATGTCGTGTTCAAAGGGCGGCTTTCCGAATACATCGCCATTTTGGACGTAGAACATGACGAATACGAAGAAGACCTGTTGAGCGTGGCCGAGCATCTGCAGGCGCGCATACGCAGCGAAATGAAACTGGATACCATGATCGGCATCAGCGAGCCGTTCCGCGGGCTGCGCAGCGTACGCTCCGCTTACGCCAATGCCTGCGAGGCAATCAGCCGCTGTTACCTGATCGGCAAGGATATCCCGATCTCCATCAAAAAATATGAGGACGACGGCAGCGGACGCACTCTTCGCGAACAATCGGAAAAAGAGATCTGTGACAGCATTCTCAATGGAGATACAGCGGCGGTGCATCTGGCGCTGGAGCGCGCCGTTGCCGGCATCCGCGCCCTGCCCGGCGAGGACGAGCAGCAGAATTTCATGCTTTTCCTTCTTTTGCTGCCCACGCGCCTGATGACCAATATGCGCACGGAAAATATGGGCCCCTATGCCTCACACCTTAAATTGACAGCCAGCTTTCTGCAATGCAACGGCTTGGGAGAGCAGGAGGCGATGCTTGCTTCCGTATATGAAGATTTGACCCTGCACCTGCAAAAAATGAGCACGCCTCACACAAATACGGTCATCAAGCGCGTGCGGGAGATCATCGCCGCGCAGTATATGGAGCAGCTTTCAGTAACAAGCCTCGCAGAAGCCGTATATCTTACGCCCACCTATCTGTGTGTGCTGTTCAAGCAGGCCACAGGAAAGACCATCAACGAATACATCACGCAGGAGCGGCTGAACAAAGCCAAAGAATTTTTAGCGCAGACAAACATTCATCTGTATGACGTATGCTATAAGGTGGGATACCTTTCCCCCAGTTATTTTTCGCGCCTGTTCAAAAAGTACACGGGCCAAACGCCGGGCGAATACCGCGAAAACATCATGCTGAACGCCCGCCCCGCGGCCGAAAAGGAGGCGGAGCAGCTTTGAAACAGGCGACCGCCCGCTTCAGGCGTCCCGCAAACGGCGGCGTCCGGCTCGGCCGTGCCCGCAGCGCCGCCCGCCTGCTGATGTTCGTGCTTTTGCTGGCTGCGCTGGTGCTTCTGACGCTGGCCGTATTCTACTACACCCGCAACACCGCCCAGGCCATGGAAGCGGAGCTGTGTCAAAAAATGCTGGTATCCGCCGGGCAGACCCGCAACAACATCGATTACCGTTTTGAACAGGTCAAAGAGAGCGCATCGGCATTGATCGGCACATTGTATCCCTATCTCAATTCAGACGCGGACACAGCCGTGCAACTGGAAGAATACGCCAAGATACGCCGCGCGCTGTCTGAACAGCTGGACAAGCATATGATCACGCGCCTGCGGCTGTATGTGCCCGACGAAAAAATTTATTCCGGCCAGAAAACAACGCTTTACTCCTTGGACCCTCTGTCCAGCCTTGGAGAAAACGGGTCCGTTTATCAAAAAGGCGGCGTATTTTGGCACGGAACACACCTTGTCAGCCTGGGCATATCCGAGCCCACCGCCGTTGTTTCCTGTGCTGTGGCGCTGAAAAGCCAGGCGGATTACGACAAGCTGTGCGGTGTGCTTTTTGCCGATGTGAGCGTTTCTCAATTTCATGAGATATTTGCCGCAGGCAGCACCAACCATGACGAAATGTTCCTTGCGGATGCGCAGGGCCGTATTCTGGCGCACACAGACGACGCGCATCTGGGTGAAACGGCCCTGCCGCCGTCGCTGATGGAGCAGGTGTGCAGCCTGGGCTCCGGTTATCTGCTTGAACCGGACGTCATCCTTGCATTCAGCCGGCTTGAAACGACGGAATGGTATGTTATCTCCTCCATGCCGCGGGCACAGGTCTACACCATGGATTCCGGCGCGGTAAACACCATTGTATCCATGTGGGTAGTCGCGTGTCTGATTTTGTTTATCATCGCCGTCACGGCAGCCTACAGTCTCAATCTCAACCGTACCGTTAGCCGCCTCAACGCAGCCATCCATACGCTGGATGCCGAAAACGGGACCGGAAATACCGATTCCTGCGCGGGACGCCGCAAAGGAGGCCTCATCACGCTGGAACGCGATACCGAGCAGATCGTACGCTCCATCGCCGCTGTTGTGGACGCCCGTTACCGCGACAGGCTGGCTATTTCCGAATATCAAATGGAGTCGCTGCAGGCTCAGATCAAGCCGCATTTTCTTTACAACACGCTGGATGTCATCAAGTGGATGATCCTGGACAAAAATCCGGATGACAGCGTATGGATGGTGAACGCGCTCTCCCGCTATCTGCGCATGAGCATCAATAAAGGCGAAGCCATCGTACCGCTGTCCGACGAGCTGGATCTTACCCGCACCTACCTCGGTATCATGCAAAAACGCTTCTCCCATCAGTTTGAGGTGGAGTATGATTTGGATCAGGCTGCAATGGAATGCCTGATCCCCAAACTTTCGCTCCAGCCGCTGGTGGAAAACGCATTGCTCCACGGCATTTTGTACTGTGACAAAACGGAAAAGCGTCTGGTCATCCGCGCATGGCGTTCCTCCCGCGCTTTCGGTGTAGAGATCGAGGATAACGGCAACGGGATGGCGCCCGAAACGGCACAGAAGCTGACCGAGCTGGATATCCGCACCAGCAAAAGTTACGGCGTAGCCAATGTACATAAGCGGCTCGATATCTTCGGCCAGGGGAAATGCAAGTTTTATATCTCCGCCCGCGAAGGCATCGGCACCTGTGTGATGATTGAACTTCCGGTGCAGCCCCATGACAGCGATTGAACGCTCCTGTACGAGATCGTCCGCAGAGCCGTGAAGGCGGCTCTGTTTCATTTTTTTGATTCTGTTTCATTTCTTCTGCGCCCATGCCGAAAGGCATGGGCGTATTTTTGTAAGAAGTCTACAACGTCTTTGAATTGAGCAACAATTACATAAAGAACGGACTAGAAAACGAAATTTTGTGATATTTACCACAACGCTGGCCCGTACTACAATTGATATCAGAGAACAAACAGCCCGGAACGCTCCGGCAGCTGAATGGAAAGAAAGGGTTTTACAATGAAGATGGCACTTGACACAACGGCTGTACCGTCCGGCGGACTGAGAGCCAAAACCGGATTGCGGCATAAACTCCACAGTTTTTTTGTGTATGTAAAGCATCATCCCATGCTGTATCTGATGCTGATACCGGGCTTGTTT
Organism: Ruthenibacterium sp.; assembly: GCF_017421385.1. Lineage (NCBI taxonomy): Bacteria > Bacillati > Bacillota > Clostridia > Eubacteriales > Oscillospiraceae > Ruthenibacterium > Ruthenibacterium sp. The sequence continues at coordinate 37,922 of NZ_JAFOIN010000048.1, forward strand.
TTCCTTTTTATTTATAAACTCGCGCCGCTGTATGGTATTCTGATCGCTTTCAAGGACTACAATATTTTTCTGGGCAGCAACCCCATCGACGCCATCGGCTTGAGCGACTGGGTGGGGCTTGAACACTTCCGGCGCCTGTTCGCCAGTTCCCAATTTACGAAAGTGCTGGCCAACACGCTGATCATCAACGGATTGAAGATCCTCTGGCTGTTTCCCATCCCTATCATCTGCGCGATACTTCTCAACGAGATCCGCCGCGCTACCTACCGCAAATTTGCCCAGACCGCTATCTATATGCCCTATTTCTTTTCATGGGTCGTCATCTTCGGTATTTTTTATTCGCTGTTTGGTTCTTACGGCATCATCAATACCGCTATCACCGCGATGGGCGGCACGCGCATCGGATTCTTTACCGATAACAGTGTATTCCGCAGCGTGCTGGTATTTACCGAAGGCTGGAAAGAAGTCGGCTACAATACGGTCATTTATCTGGCGGCCATCACGGGGATCGATATAACGCTGTATGAGGCGGCCCGCGTGGACGGCGCCAGCAAATGGCGCCAGATTTGGAACATCACCATGCCCGGCCTGCTGCCCACCATCGTCCTAATGCTCATTCTCAAGGTGGGCTATATTTTGGAAACGGGATTTGAGCAGGTGCTGGTATTTTACAATCCTGCCGTATATGAAGTTGCAGATATAATCCAGACTTATGTATACCGTCTGGGTATGGGGCAGATGGATTTCCCTCTGTCCACCGCTTTGGGACTGTTCAACTCCGTGGTGGCGTTTGTTCTGATCGTAAGCGCCAATGCGATAAGCCGCAAGCTGCTGGGACGCAGCATCTGGTAAGAAAGGGGATGCAATAAAATGTTAAATACCAAAAAGAAACCGCTATACCGTGAAAAAGGCATTCCCCTGTCCGGCAGTGAAAAATTCCTGTCCGGCTTTGCCTACATAGCCATGGCATTGCTGAGTCTTATCGCCATCCTGCCCTGTCTGCACGTCATCAGCAAGGCTGTCAGCAATGGGCCGGACGTCACAGCCGGCAACGTTTACTTCTGGCCCGTTGGGTTCCAGCTTGAGACCGTCAAGTATGTGCTGACCCAGACTTCATTTTTTACGGCGCTGAAAAATTCTCTCATCGTTACGGGAGCAGGTACACTGCTCAGCCTGTTTACGACGATTACGACAGCCTATCCCCTTTCCAAGCCCGGCTTCAAGGGGCGCAGGGTCGTTTCACTGCTGTATGTCATCAGCATGGTGTTTTTCGGCGGTATGATCCCCGCTTATATGGTCGTACGAAGCCTGGGGCTGCTGGATACCTATGCCGCCTGCATCCTGCCTTTCGCCATCGTGCAGTTCAATATGTTCATTGTGAAAAATTATTTTGAAAGCCTGCCTGAAAGTGTAGAGGAATCCGCCCGGATCGACGGCGCCGGAGATCTGCGCACGCTGGTGTCCATCGTGTGCCCCATGTCCAAACCGGTGATCGCCACCGTCGGCCTGCTGTATGCGATCAATTACTGGAACAATTATTTCCATGCGATGATGTATACCCGGTCCCCGGATATGAACACCCTTCAGGTATACCTGTACAATATCATCAACAACAGCCAGGATTTTATTCAAAATCTCGCCAGCAACAACTACATGGCCAATATCACTTCCGAAGGCATGGTCGCGGCCGCCGTCACGCTGTCCATCATTCCCATTGTCGCCCTTTATCCCTTTGTGGCCCGGTTTATGGTACAGGGCATCACAATCGGCTCCGTCAAGGGATAACCTTTTTGGATCCATTCCGGGATGCACCGGTAGGAGATAGTCGAATCGATCAAAACAGGAGGTAACAAGATGAAAAAAGCATTGTCTATTCTGCTGACCGCAGCGCTTCTGCTCACATGCCTTGCAGGCTGCGGAGGCGCCGGAAGCGCTTCGCCGTCCGGCACGGACACATCCGGCACCAGCCAAAGCACGGCGGGCGCAAACGTCCCCGCATTGAAGGGCCCGGGCAACGTAACATTAAAGCGTCTGGGGTATAACGTTGCATGGGACCCCACCACCGATATCATGGTGGACGTTCTCAAAGAGACCACGGGTTATGATGTGGAATATTATGCTCTGCCGGCCGAGAATGCCGACGAAAAGCTTGTGATGGAGGTTGCCGGCGGCGCCTCCTATGATATCATCCAGTGCTCGCCCGACCAGTTCCAGACACTGATGAGCCAGGGTGCCCTTATGCCCCTGAACGATCTGCTGGACGTCTATGGCCAAGATATCCTGAACGGTGTATCCGAGGATTCCTGGCGTGCTGTCTCCGGCGAGGACGGCAACATTTACGGCATTCCTTATAAATATCCCTATGCCCAGGAGGTGCAGGGCTTTATGGTATGCCGCTGGGATCTGATGCAGGAGGCAGGCATCGAGGCCATCCCAACCACGATCGACGAATTTTATGACTGTCTCGTAAAATTAAAAGAACATTTCGGAGATCAATACATCATCTTCTCTGGCCCGTACCGTTCCGCCTCGGAAGGCAACGGCACCTGGATCTTCCCGCAGGCCATTGCCGCGGCGTTCGGCATCTACAACGACTGGATGGTAGATGAGGACGGCAATGTATATTATATGACGGAGCATGAAAACTTCGGAAAGATGATCGAATTTCTGTCTAAGTGCCAGCAGGAGGGTCTGCTTGACCCCGACTGGGCCGTAAACACCTCGTCCACCGTGCAGGAAAAGCTTGCAGGCGGCAAGGCGATCATCGCTCAGATCAACCGCAACGGCCTGGGCGAGACCACTCCCACCATGCTTGAGACTCTGGGCCTCACTTACGATGACCTCGGATACATCGGCGCACTGAAAGGCTCTGACGGTACCTGCAAATACATGCGCACGGAAGCCATCAACTTTGTCACTGTCATTCTGCGCGGCTCGGAAAACGCCGCCGATGCCGTGAACTGGATCAACCTGAAGCAGCAAAACCAGCTTTATATCAACATCGGTGTGGAAGGAACTCACTTTAACTATGATGAAGACGGCGGCATCGCCCCCATCAACCCCATTTTTGCCGAGGAGCGCGGCAATTCCTACTGGTATATCGACTCTACCAACGAGGAAGAGTTCGCAACCGAATGGCCGTCCCGCGTCCGCAAATCCGACGCCCAGTGGGCAGGTTTCGAAGCTGTTACTTTGTATGCCAACGAAAATACGCCTGAAATTTTCGTAAACAATGATTTCGCCTTTAAGCCTGCCACCGAAAACTATGCCAAATACAATACAGCACTGTTCAGCAGCATGAACGATTATATCCTGCAAATTCTGGCCGGGACCAAAACGCTGGACGATCTTCCCACTTTCCAGGCGGACTGGAAAAATGCCGGCGGCGATGCAGTTCAGGCTGAGCTGCAGGCCTGGTACGACAGTTTTTATGGCTGACCATATTCCAACCGCACCAAAAGGGGCCTCAGGCCCCTTTTTTGTGGAAGGTTGCAGATAAGAACGGAGGAATTGCTATGGACAAAAGGCCCAATATCCTTTGGCTTTGCACAGACCAACAGCGGTGGGACACGATCCATGCTTTGGGCAATTCATTCATTGATACGCCCAACTTGGACCGCCTGTGCCGCCAGGGTGTCGCTTTCACCAACACATACTGCCAAAACCCCATCTGCACACCCAGCCGCGCCAGTTTCCTGACAGGGCGTTATCCGTCTTCGATCAACGCCAATATCAATGGGGCGTGCAACCTGCCGGAGCACTGCACGCTGATCACAAAACGCCTTGCCGACGCCGGATATTATTGCGGGCTCGTCGGGAAACTGCATATCACCTCGGCCTGGAACGATTACGAGCCACGCATGGATGACGGCTATTCTTATTTCTGTTACAATCTCGCGTCCGGGCATCACCTGAACAGCCCCGGCAACCCCTATGTGGAATGGCTGAACCAAAAAGGTGTGGACTGGCATGATATTTTTACCTCCGATGAAAAGCACGATTATCACTGGTACCGCTCCGACGCTCCTGCGGAGCTGCGGCAAACCGCATGGCTGGCGGAAAAAGCCGTCTCCTTTATACGGGAACGCTCCGCCTGCGAGCAGCCATGGCTGTTATCGGTCAACTGCTACGACCCTCACCCGCCTTATGACGCGCCGGCGGACCTGGTGGAGAAATATCTTGCCCGCAATCTGCCCGACCCCATTTACAGCGATGCCGACCTCGCTCTGAACAATAACCTTAAAGATTTTTTCTTTCAAAGTACGGCCCATCCCACAGACGATGCGATGCGGAGAAACAAGGCGTCCTATTACGGGATGATAGAATTGATCGACAGACACTACGGACGCATCATTGACGCACTGGACGCAATGGGGCTGCGGGAAAACACCATCGTTATTTTCAATTCCGATCACGGTGAAATGCTCGGCGACCATGGGCTTACCCATAAAGGCTGCCGCTTTTACGAGGGTATTACACACGTCCCGCTTATTATTTCCCTGCCCGGTACCTTCCGGCAAAACGCCGTGTACGGCGGCCTGGTGGAACAAACCGATCTGGCCCCCACCATCGCCGACCTGTGCGGCATCCCACCAGCCGACACCCATGGGCGCTCCCTCGTTCCCGTCCTCACAGGGCAGAACGCGCCGGCACCGCGCAAATTCGTGCGCGCTGAGTTCTACGATACGCTGGAGGTGGATATGAACTACGACGGACTTCGCGCCCCCGGAGAAATTCAGGCGGCCGGCAAACCGGCCGAAAGCTGCTACGCAACCATGTATTACGACGGACGGTTCAAACTCAGCGTTTATCACGGCATCCAATTCGGAGAGTTGTACGACATGGAAAACGATCCGCAGGAACAGCACAATTTATGGTATGACAAGGATCATCAGGATGTCAAACAAGCCCTGATCCTGGATTCTTTCGGAGTTTCCACAAAATATTCGCGCCCGGGGCAGACCAGGCGGGGCCGCTATTGACCCCGCACCTCAGGCAGAACAAAAGAGCGGAGGTAAACAATGGAGACCGTATCCTTTACCAGGCAACTATCCGTTGCTGAAAATGTAGACGTTCTGGTAGTCGGCGCCGGCCCCGCCGGTATCGGTGCCGCTGTCTGTGCGGCCCGCAATGGGGCCCGGACCCTTGTGTTTGATCAGAACGGATGTGTAGGCGGCCAGGCCACAACCGGCCTCGTCGGTCCGTTTATGACCTGCTATGATGCACAAAACAAAAAAATGGTCATCCGGGGTATCTTTGAGGAGGTTGTGGCCCGTATGAAAACTCTGGGCGGCGCCGTTGATCCGGCCGATGTAGAGGCGGAAGAACCGTTTTCCGGCTTTTATAAGATCGGCCACGCCCATGTTGGCCCCTTTGACCATGAGTGCTTTAAACTGGTATGTACACAGATGCTTGCTGAAAGCGGTGCAAAGCTTCTGCTGCACACCCAGTTTATAGATGTACTGCAGGAAAACGGCCGCATCACCGGTGTCGTAGCCGCCAATAAATCCGGCCTGTTTCTGTTTCGTGCCAAAGTTGTGATCGACTGCAGCGGCGACGCAGACGTTGCTGCACGCTCGGGCGTAAAATTTGAACTTGGGCGCGTGGAGGACGGCAATATGCAGCCAGCCACGTTGTTTTTCCGTGTCGGCAATGTGGATACGCCCCGCCTCAAAGCGCACATTCGGGAACACCGGGATGAAATACGCCCGTTTTACGGGCCTTTCAGCTGGCTGATCCGGGAGAAAGCCGCAGAATGGGGCGACGTGCCCCGAGGCGAGGTGTGTCTGTTTGAAAGCCCCGCGGCCGGGGAATACCGTTTGAACGTTACCCGAATCCTGGATGTGGACGGTACAAACGCGGAGGATCTGACCCGCGCCGAACTGGAGGGACTGCGCCAGGCGCACCAGGTATTCGGATTTCTGAAAAAATACGCGCCCGGCTTTGAAAACGCGCGTTTCCTTGACACTGCAGCTACCATCGGCATCCGCGAAACGCGGCATGTCGACGGATTATACCGGCTCACCGTTGACGACGTGCGGGCCTGCCGTGTACCGGATGATTCCATCGCCGTCATGGCGACCAATATGGATACCCACAATAAAAACGATCCCGGCGGCACCTACTATACGCTGGAAAACGGTCCGTTTTTTGGTGTTCCTTACCGCTGCCTTATCCCGCGCGGAATCTCCAATCTTCTGGTGGCGGGACGTTCCATTTCCGCCGACGCAATGGCCGGCTCTGCCATCCGTATGATTCCCTGCTGTCTTGTGTTCGGCCAGGCGGCGGGAACCGCCGCAGCTATGGCCGCATCCGGCGCCTGCGATCCGTCCCGTGTCGACGCTCAGGCACTGCGCAGCCTTCTGCTGCAGCAGGGAGCTTATCTGGGGCAATAGCTTGGTCACAC
>NZ_JAFOIN010000049.1:0-14694 GCF_017421385.1 Ruthenibacterium sp.
GAACTACAACCGAACACTTCCGCAGGACAGCAGGCGCTCAATTATACCATACCAAGAACTGTTAGGGAACTACAACTGTGGTATAACGGCGGTGACAACTCAAACGATTATACCATACCAAGAACTGTTAGGGAACTACAACAGTTGGCTCGATGAAGCAGAAATCCGATTTATTATACCATACCAAGAACTGTTAGGGAACTACAACGCGTGATGCATCTTTGCGTTGGTTTTAATCATTATACCATACCAAGAACTGTTAGGGAACTACAACTACTCACGACCTTGGGAGATGACACCGGCGATTATACCATACCAAGAACTGTTAGGGAACTACAACCTCCAGCCCGGTGTCCTCGTAGGCGGCGAGATTATACCATACCAAGAACTGTCAGGGAACTACAACCTCGACGGTGCGGAACATGCGAGGCAGCTCATTATACCATACCCAAAACTGTTCCGGCGCGGTGCGCTTTTCAGATTTTCTGCACGGTTAAGATATACCCGATGTTGCCATAAAGGAACCAGGCTTTTTCGAGGGCCTTCTCCCGCGTTGGAGCGTTCAAAAAACGCGTAAACATTTCACCCGTCGCATGTTCTTTTCCCCATACAACCCAAGTCACTGCTTTCACCCTCTCTTTTCAAAACGCCACCCGGATATTTTCCCCGCAAAGCCTCCTGCGCAGCCGCAATCTCCAACTGCCGCGCTCGGATGCATTTCAACTTTACTATATATTTTATCTTCCAACGTGTCAAGTTTATCAACATACAGGCGTTCTTCCTTACAAACCGCCCCGTTTTTCGCCTTTTTCGTTGCCGCCAGGCCCGATCCATTCATAAAACGGACAGCCCCGCCGTACACTTCACTGGAAGCCTGCGGCGGGCTGCAATATTCTTAAGGCAGCACCGCACAATTCACGGCTGAAGCCTTAAGCGTCGCCTCGCTTGCAGATTTTCCGGCAACTGTCACAAAAATGCTCGTGAATACACAAAGTATTCGCTGCGCTTTTTGTTTAACCTGCCAAAAAACCGGCCGGCGCGCTTCGACTCTCAGAATTGTGCGGTATTGCCTTAACATTCATTACCAATTCGTTACAATCGCGGCAAAATGCAAGAATCCGTCTTTTGAAAACGTATTGTGTTTCAAACGGGAAAGAGCTGTTTCCCGCGCGCCGCAGGCGTGCCGGAGCATTTAACGATCCAAGGAAAGAAGGCAGTGGAATGAAAGTGAAGCTTCCCGAACGCAGGGCCGTTTCCAGCCCCGGCAGGCAGGACGGCGGCGCTCCGGCCGCAGCGCCCCTCAAAACGCGCGGCGGCAAAACCGCACGGCGCGTTCTGCGCCGCATCGGGTATATCGCGGCGTGCTGCTGCTGCGTGGGCGTGATGCTGGCGAGCGTGGCCGCCGTGGTATTTGCCTCGTATCTGGCCCGCCTGTCCGGCACGGACGCCGACATGCCCGACCTCTATGTGCTGAAGATGGCGGAAAACTCCATCGTATATGCAGCGGACCCGGCCGGCGGCGATTGGACGGAATATGCTGTTTTTACCGGCGAAAACGACCGCGTCTGGACGCCGCTGGAGCAGTTCCCCCAAACGCTGCGGGACGCTGTCGTCAGTGTGGAGGACCGCAATTTCTGGAACCAGCGCTTCGGCATCAACCCGGGGCGCATCCTCGGCGCGGCCGTCAACGAGCTGACAGGCCACCGCCTGTACGGCAGCCGCCAGGGCGCGTCCACACTGGAACAGCAGCTTATCGAAAACCTCACCGGCGACAACGCCCAGAGCATTTCCGGCAAATTCAAAGAGATTTCACGCGCCATCGTAATGGCCGGGCGCTACTCCAAGGATATGATCCTGGAGGCCTACTTAAACATCGCGCCGCTCACGGGCACGCTCTCCGGCATGCAGGCCGGCGCACAGCAGTATTTCGGCAAAGACGCCTCCCAGCTCACGCTGGCCGAATCCGCCACGCTGGCCTCCATCCCCCGCAGCCCGGTGGCGTACAGCCCTTACTCCAACCCGGAAAAGCTGCTGGAACGGCGCAACTGGGTGCTCAAACTGATGCTGGACCAGGAGCGCATCTCCCAGGCCGATTACGACGCGGCGGCGGCCGCTCCGCTGGGCGTGCGCAGCCGCGAGGAGGCCGCTGCCGCCTCCCCCAGGGGAAAGGTGAACTCTTATTTCACCGACGCTGTGTTTGAACAGCTGGCGGACGATATCATGGAAAAAGAGAACTGCGGGCGTGCCGCCGCCGTCACCCGCATCCGAACCGGGGGCCTGCGCATCTTTTCCACCGTGGACCTGCGCCTGCAGCGCATGCTGGAAGCTTTCATGGAAAACGACGGCGAGGACGGCTACTTCCCCGCTCTGTGGCGGCAGGAAGAAGCCGACACAGGCATTCCCTTCGACAGCGCCGACGCCGTTTCCTACGGAGACGACGGCCTGCCGCTGAACGCACAGGGCGAGCCGGTGTTCAGGCCGGACGACACGCCCGTCTATGAGCAGGACGGCACAACGCTGCTCCGCGGCTCCAGCGCGCAGCCCAATGCCGACGGCGTCCACACACTGGTATTTTACAGGAACATCCGCACGCAGGCCGCCGTGGCCACGATGGACTATGAAGGCCACGTGCTGGCGCTTGTGGGCGGCGTGGGCGAAAAACGGTACGACCTTTCGCTGAACCGCGCCGCCGACGTTCCCCGTCAGATCGGCTCCACAATGAAGCCCCTCGCCGCATATGCGCTGGGCATTGAAAACGGCGTCATCAACTATTCCTCCCTCATTGCGGACGCGCCGCTCTACACCCAGCAGGACCACCGCATGCTGAACACGGAATACTGCCGCAAGCTGGGCCTTTCGCTGGACCCGGGCGACCCCGCCAACCAGGCGCGGGACGACGTTTGGCGCGCCTGGCCCACCAATTACAACGGGCCCGGCACAGGGCGGCCCGTAGTGGTTGCGGATGCGCTTGCGCAGTCGCTGAATACCGTCCCGGTGCAGATCGGCGACATGCTGGGCAAGCGCAGGCTGTTCGACTTTGCGTACGGCAGCCTGGGCCTCACCCATCTGGACCCGGAGCGGGACAACGATCTCGGCCCTTTGGTGCTGGGCAGCCAGACCCACGGCGTTACGCCCGTGCAGCTTGCCAACGCATATTCCGTTTTCCGCGACGGCGTGTACCGTCCCGCGCTCTATTACACCAAAGTCACGCTGGCGGACGGCTCCACTTATCTGGACCCCGCGCAGGACAGCTATGCCGTGCAGGCCGTCAGCCCGCAGACGGCTTATATCATGAACCGGCTGCTGCGGGGCGTGCTCACCGCGCCGGGCGGCACCGCCCGGGGCATGGCGCCCGCCGGGGAGATGGAAGCCGCCGCCAAAACGGGCACTACGACGGATTACCGCGACTTCACCTTTGTGGGCCTGACGCCTTATTACGTCACGGCGGGCTGGTGGGGCTACGACGTCCCGGCCGACCTGTCCCAGCAGGGCGTGCGCACGGGCAAACCGCTGCAGACGCTCTGGCGGGATTATATGCAGCAGGCACAGGAAGGACTGCCCTATCTGGAATTTCCCGTGCCGGAGGGCGTCGTTGCACGCCGCTACGACCCCGCCACCGGATGCCTTGTCCCCTCGGGCGGCGCTGTGGGATACTACACCGAGGACAACCTGCCGCCGGAGCAGCCCGCCCTGCCATAGCGCCGTGCCCCGCGCCGTAAGACAGGGCTTGACTTCGCTCTTTTGTTTTAGTATAATGTCAACTGCTCACTCGGAGGGCAGATCATTCACTTGGAAATGATGGGCCGGATAAGGTGACAGGCTGAGACGCCTGTTTCTTTATCCGGCTTTTTTGATGCCCGCGGGGTGTGCAAAACAACGGGAGGGATCTCAATGGCTCTGCTGAAAGGAAACGTCAGGCAAATTTATTTCAGGTATCTGGGCGCGGCGTTCGGCAGCGCGCTCATCAGCTCCATCTACGGCCTGGTGGATTCGGCCATGGTGGGGCAGTACCAGGGGCCGGAGGGCACGGCCGCGCTGGCCATCGTCGCGCCGGTGTGGAACATCATTTACAGCCTGGGGCTGCTGACAGGCATCGGCGGCTCGGTTCTGCTAAGCGCGGCGCGGGGCGCGGGCAGGCAGAAAGAAGGCGACGAGTATTTTACCGCCGCGCTGGCGGGCACCGTGTTCTTTGCCGCCGTGAGCTGGCTCGCCATCGCATTTTTCGACGCGCCGCTGCTGCGCCTGTTCGGCGCGCGGGACGCGCTGCTGCCGCTGGCGCAGCAATATCTGCTCCCCGTCAAATTCGTGGTGCCGCTGTTCCTGTTCAACCAGATGCTGGCGGCGTTCCTGCGCAACGACGGCGCGCCGGGGCTTGCCACGGCGGCGGTGCTGGCGGGCGGCGTCTTCAATGTGTTCGGCGATTACTTTTTTGTGTTCACCTGTGACATGGGCGTATTCGGCGCGGGGCTGGCAACAGCCATCGGCTCGGGCATCACCTTCACGGTGATGCTGTCCCACTTTTTCTCCCGGCGCTGCACGCTGCGGCCCGTCCGCTTCCGAAATGCCGGAACCAAGCTGCGGCAGATTCTGACCACCGGCTTTTCCACGTTCTTTCTCGACATCGCCATGGGCATCCTGACCATGCTGTTCAACCGCCAGATCCTGCAGGGACTGGGCACGGACGCACTGGCCGTGTACGGTGTGATCGTGAACGTGAGCACCATGGTCCAGTGCTGTGCATACAGCGTGGGCCAGGCCGCCCAGCCCATCCTTTCGGCCAGCTTCGGCGCGGGCAAATGGGGACGCATCCGCGCGGCGCTGAAGTACGCGCTGATGGCCGCCGCCTTTTTCAGCGCGGTGTGGACGCTGCTCGTCTTTCTGTTTCCCAACGGGTTCATCCGCATTTTCATGTCCCCCACCGGGGACATCCTGCGCATCGCACCCGCCATTCTGCGCATCTACGGCGTTTCGTTCCTGCTGCTGCCGCTCAATATTTTCTCCACCTACTATTTCCAGTCCCTGATGAAGCCCCGCGCCTCGTTTTCTGTTTCGGTCCTGCGCGGGCTGGTGCTCAGCGGCGCGCTGATTTATGCGCTGCCGGCCCTGCTCGGGCCCGGCGCCGTCTGGTTCGCCATGCCCGTCACCGAGGCCGTCACCGCCGTGGGCGTGTGCGTGCTGATCGTCCGGTATACCCGTCCGGCGCCGCAAACGCCGGAATAATGCACAGCGCACAAGGCCCCGGCTTCTCTGTTGAGAAGCCGGGGCTGTATTTTCTTTTATTCCTCCGCGCGCCCGCCGGGCTTTTCCAGCGCCGCCCTGCGCGCGGCCAGAATCACATCCCGCGCCCGGGCGGCAAGCGGGGCTTCTGCGGCGGGCGTACCCTCCAGCGGATAAGGGATGCCCAGCGCGTCGTACTTGGAACGCCCCATCGTGTGATAGGGCAGCACGTCCAGCGCCCGGACGTTGGGCAGCGACGCAAGAAGCGTCCCAAGCGCGTTCCAGCCTGCCTCGCTGTCGGTAAGGCCGGGCACAACCACATGGCGTACCCATACGGGCACCTCTTTTTGCGCCAGATAGCGGGCAAACGCAAGGATGTTCCCGTTTTCCCGCCCGGTCAGCCGCCTGTGGGCGGCCGGGTCGGTTTGCTTGATGTCCAGCAGCACCAGGTCCGTAACGGCGCACAGCGCGTCGAACTGCGCCAGCGCCGCCGCGTCCTCCGGCCGGAACGTGGCGCCCGAGGTATCCAGACAGGTGTGGATGCCCCGCCGCTTTGCCTCCCGGAACAGCGCGGTCACAAATTCAATCTGCAGCAGCGGCTCTCCGCCTGTGACGGTGATGCCGCCTTTCCGGTAAAACGCCTCGTTGCGGGCGTATTGCGCCAGCAGCTCCTCCACCGTGGTTGGCACGCCGCCGCCCGGGTCCCAGGTGTCCGGGTTGTGGCAGTACAGGCAGCGCATGGGGCATCCCTGCAAAAACACCACGAACCGCACGCCCGGGCCGTCCACGGTGCCGAAGCTCTCCACCGAATGGACGCGGCCCGTTACTTGCGCGGCCATCTCACATCGCCTGATGGAAGGTGCGGGAAATCACCTCGTCCTGCTGGGCCTTCGTCAGCTTGATGAAGTTCACCGCATAGCCGGAAACGCGCACGGTGAGCTGCGGATACTTTTCCGGATGCCGCTGGGCGTCCAGCAGCGTTTCTTTGGTGAATACATTCACGTTCAGGTGGTGTCCGCCCTCGGCCACATAGCCGTCCAGAAGGCTGACAAGGTTGTCGATCTGTCGTTCGTTTGCTTTCATAAACAGGTTCCTTTCTCTGCTGTGCCGCTTTTTCAGCGGCTTTTATGCCCGGCCCGTTTGGCCGGTGCGTTGCAGGCTTCGGCCGCGCCTTCGCCGCAGCAGGCGGCGCAGCGGGTCTCCTGCGCTTCGCCCTCGCCGCCGGTGACGCGCATGCGGCCCCCGCCGTTTTTCATAAAGGCGTCGATGCGCTCCACCAGCGCGTCGATCTGCCGTTGCTTTTCCTGTTCCGTCATGGCCGCCGCCTTTCTCTCAATGCTCCGCCTCAAACTCGGGCATTTCCACCTCCAGGTCGCCCGCGAAGATCCGGTCGTCCTTGCCCAGCGCCCCCGGTACGATGGAGAAGGTATTGGAAATGCCGTCCTGCGCGGCGCTGAAGGGCAGCTTCGCCACAGAGGCCAGGCTGGCCACCGCGCCGTGGGTGTCGCGGCGGTGCATGGGGTTCGCGCCCGGCGCGAAGGGCTCGCCCTTTTTGCGGCCGTCCGGCGTGGAGCCCGTGTTTTTGCCGTACACCACGTTGGAGGTGATGGTCAGGATCGAAGTGGTGGGGATGCCGCCGCGGTAGGTATGGTTGCCCTTCACATAGCTCATAAAGGTATCCACCAGCTCCGATGCGATGCCGTCCACCCGGTCGTCGTCGTTGCCGTACTTGGGGAAGTCGCCCTCCACCTCGTAATCCACCACGATGCCGTCCGCGTCGCGGATGCATTTCACCCGGGCGTACTTGATGGCCGAGAGGGAATCCGCCACCACGGAAAGCCCCGCGATGCCCGTGGCGAACCAGCGGGTCACCTTCTTGTCGTGCAGCGCCATCTGCAGCTTTTCGTAGCAGTATTTATCGTGCATATAATGGATGATGTTCAGCGTGTTCACATACACCTGCGCCAGCCACTTCATCATGTCCCGGTACTTTTCCATCACGTCGTCGTAATCCAGATAATCCCCTGTGACGGGACGGTACCTGGGCCCCACCTGCTTTTTGGTGATCTCATCCACACCGCCGTTGATGGCATACAGCAGGCACTTGGCCAGGTTGGCGCGCGCACCGAAGAACTGCATCTCCTTGCCTACGCGCATGGAGGACACGCAGCACGCGATGGCGTAATCGTCGCCATGGGTCACGCGCATCAGGTCGTCGTTCTCGTACTGCACGCTGGACGATTCGATGGAGGTTTTTGCACAGAAGCGCTTGAAGCTTTCCGGCAGACGGGTGGACCACAGCACCGTCAGGTTGGGCTCCGGCGCGGTGCCCAGATTCTGCAGCGTGTGCAGGTAACGGTAGGACATTTTGGTGACCATGTGCCGCCCGTCGATGCCCACGCCGCCGATGGATTCCGTCACCCACTGCGGGTCGCCGGAGAACAGGTCGTTGTATTCGGGCGTGCGGGCAAACTTGATGAGCCGAAGCTTCATGATGAAGTGGTCCACGAACTCCTGGATCTGCCGCTCGGTGTAAACACCCGCCGCAAGGTCGCGCTGGGCGTACACGTCCAGGAACGTGGAGGTGCGGCCCAGGCTCATGGCCGCGCCGTTCTGCTCCTTTACCGCCGCAAGATACCCGAAGTACAGCCACTGGATGGCCTCACGGGTGTCCTTCGCCGGACGGGAGATATCGAAGCCGTAGATCTCCCCCAGCTTTTTCAAGTCGTCCAGCGCGCGGATCTGCTCGCTGAGCTCCTCCCGCTCGCGGATGACGTCGGAATACATGATGACGCGGGTGGTGTCCTTCTGGTGCCGTTTGTCCTCGATCAGCCGGTCCACGCCGTACAGTGCCACACGGCGGTAATCGCCGATGATGCGGCCCCGGCCGTAGGCGTCCGGCAGGCCGGTGATGATATGGCTGGAGCGGCAGGCCCGCATTTCGGGCGTATATGCGTCGAACACGCCCGCGTTGTGCGTTTTGCGGTGTGTTGTAAAAAATTCCACGACCTCCGGGTCCACATGATAGCCGTTGTCCTCGCAGGCCTTTTGCGCCATGCGGATGCCGCCGTAGGGCATCAGCGCACGCTTGAACGGCTTTTCCGTCTGAAAGCCCACGATGGTCTCTTTCTCCTTGTCCAAATAGCCCGCCGCGTGGGAGGTGATGGTGGAGATGACGCGGGTGTCCATGTCCAGCACGCCGCCCGCCTCGCGCTCGGCTCTGGAAAGCTCCAGCACCTGCTGCCAAAGCGCCTTCGTGTCCTCCGTCGGCCCGGCAAGGAACGCGTCGTCCCCGTCATAGGGTGTATAATTTTTCTGGATGAAGTCCCGGACGTCGATTTCTTTTTCCCATACGCCGGGCACAAAGCCGGTCCATTCGTTTCTCATGCATAGCCCTCCGCTTGTTTCTGCCGGGCCGCGCGGCACATCCGCGTTTTCCGGTCATGTCTATTATACCATTTTAGTATAGTTTGTCAAGACGCCGACCTTCCCCCTGCCGGCGCGCGGCAGGGATGCTTTTCTTGACTTTCCGGATAGAGTATACTATGATTTCCCCAAACGGTCTGTTGTTATTCCAACAAAAGGAGGGGCGCCATGGACTTTTTATTTCTCTCTCAAACCGCGCTGTTCCGGGGCTGCTCCCCCCGGGAAACCGCCGATATGCTGCAATGCCTGCGCGCCGAGCGCCGCGTTTACGAGAAGGACCGCGTCATTTGCCATGCGGGGGACACCGTGGAAGCGCTGGGCCTGGTGCTCTCCGGCGGCGTCAACATCGAGAGCGTGGACGTCTGGGGCAGCCGGAGCATTCTGGGCCATGTGGGCCCCGGGCAGGTTTTTGCCGAAACCTATGCCTGTCTGCCGGGCGAACCGCTGATGGTGGACGCCGTGGCGGCCCAGCGCACCGAGGTGCTGTTTTTGAATACGGCGCGCCTGCTGCGCACCTGTCCCTCCGCCTGCGCCCACCATGCGGCGCTCATCCGCAACCTGCTGGCCGTGACATCGCAGAAGAACCTCGCGCTCTCCCGCCGGATTTTCCACACCTCGCCCAAAACCATCCGCGGGCGGCTGCTGTCCTACCTTTCCGCCCAGGCGCTGCGGGAAAACAGCCGCAGCTTCGCCATTCCCTTCGACCGCCAGCAGCTGGCGGATTACCTTGGCGTGGACCGCAGCGCGCTTTCCGCCGAGCTGGGCCGGATGCGCGCGGAAGGCCTTATCCGTTTCCGCAAAAACGAATTTGAGCTGCTGCGCGAGCCCTGAGCACGGCTTGCAGCGGCCGTAAAAAGAAAGTACAATAATAGAAGCAAAGAAAGGGGTGGCGCCATGAGCAAAAAGCGCGAGGAGCTTCTGGAGCAAATATGGGCTGCGCAGGACACCGCCTATGACCTGATGAGCGAATACGATTCCCTGCCCCATTCCTACGGTGAAAATGTGTTGTACCAGGCGGAGGCGCATCTCATCGACCGGATCGCCCTTCACCCCGGCGTCACCGTCACCGACCTTGCAAATATGGTGCGCAAAACGCCCAGCGCCTGCTCCCAGCTCGTGCGCAGGCTGCGGGACAAGGGCTGGGTGGAACAGGTGCGCAACACCGCCAACAACCGCCAGGTAATGCTCCGCCTCACCCCCGCCGGGGAGCATGTATACCGGGACCACGCCGCCTTCGACAAGCAGTGCCAGGCGCTGACCTTCCGGCGCCTGGAGGGGTTCACCGAGGCGGAGCTCGCCACCTACCTCTCCATCCAGCGGCGCATCAACGAGGCCTATGCGGACGACGTGCGGCGCAGCCGCGAATACTTCACCTGAAAGCGCACAGCGGCGCTTCGTCAGGGTGTGCAAAAACACGCGCGGCTTTTGTTAAAAAGGACGAACCATATAAAAAAGAAGCGCTCCCCCTTGCACGCGGCCCTGTGCGGTGTTATTATGAAGCTGCTTAACATTTAAGCTGCTTTACAGCAGTATTTTCAACGCCCGTTCCGGCGGGTGAAAGGAGCAGGAGCATATGAAATACGATTTTACCAGTATCATGGACCGCCGCGGCAAAGACGCCATCGCCGTGGATGCACTGGGCGCGCCCGGCTTCGCACCCGGCGCTCCGAAGGAGGGCTTCGACGCCATTCCCATGTGGGTGGCGGATATGAACTTCCCCACTGTGCCCACCATTCCCGAGGCCATCATCGCCCGCGCCCGGCATCCGGCCTACGGCTATTTTTCTCCCACGGAGGAATATTTTGCTTCCATCATCCGCTGGCACGAAACGCGCAACGGAGTCACCGGCCTGACAAAGGAGTGCATCGGCTATGAAAACGGCGTGCTGGGCGGCGTTGTCAGCGCGCTGAACATTTTCTGCTCCCGCGGAGACAATGTCCTGCTGCACTCCCCCACCTACATCGGTTTTACCCACAGCCTGGAGAACAACGGCTACAACATCGTCCACAGCCCGCTGGTAAAAGACGAAAACAATGTCTGGCGCATGGATTTTGAGGACATGGAAAAAAAGATCGTGGACAACAGGGTCCACGCCGCCGTGTTCTGCTCGCCCCACAACCCCTGCGGCCGCGTGTGGGAGCGCTGGGAGCTGGAGCGCGCCATGGAGCTGTACAAAAAGCACGATGTAATGGTCGTGTCCGACGAGATCTGGTCGGACATCATCCTCGGTGGGCACAGGCATATCCCCACGCAGAGCGTCAGCGAGGACGCCCGCAGCCGCACCGTTGCCGTATACGCCCCCTCCAAAACGTTCAACCTGGCGGGTCTTGTGGGCAGCTACCACATTATTTACAACCCCGTTCTGCGGGACCGCGTGGAGAAGGAAGCCTCCCTGTCCCACTACAATTCCATGAACGTGCTCTCCATGCACGCGCTCCTCGGCGCGTACCGGCCCGAAGGCTACGAGTGGGTGGACGAGCTGTGCCAGGTGCTGACGGCCAATGTGGATTTCGCCTGCGACTTTATCGCCCGCCGCTTTGAGGGCGTGGAGGTCTCCAGGCCCCAGGGCACCTACATGCTGTTTCTGGACTGCACCCGCTGGTGCGAAGCCCACGGCAAGAGCATTGAAGCGCTGCAGCGCGCCGGCTGGGACGTGGGCGTGGCCTGGCAGGACGGCCGTCCCTTCCACGGCCCGTGCCACATCCGCATGAATCTGGCGTTGCCGCTCTCCCGCGTGCAGGAGGCCTTCCGCCGCCTGGACGAATACGTGTTCAACGCCTGACGGCCGCCCTTCGCCGCATGCCCGCCGGGCGGGATAAAGGGCCCCTCCCGCGGGGCAGCAAAAAGCAATTTTTAAAGGGCAGCCGTTCAGGCTGCCCTTTATAATTATTTGAATGCCGCGCAGACGCTTGCTGTTGGATGCGGAGCATGGTATATTGGCATCCGCACAGAGAATTGGAGGGAATAAAAATGGACCAAAAGCAAAGGGCACGGTTGGCTATATTAAAATCAGTAAACGCTCAACATATAAAAGAATCGGAATGGAACCGGAACACTTTATTGCAAGAATGTTTTCATTCGTTAGAAAGGTATCAAATCCTTAAAGATGAAAAAGAGATTGCTCAAATTGTAAAAATCATTAACACCAATGACGCAAAACAAATGAGCCATTGTGAAAAACCAATACCTCTGGAAAACCGTGATTATTATGTAGTTTGGGACAGTGCACAATTACCAGTCATTAAGTGCAACGGAAAGAGCATTCTATCAAGTTGGGACGATGTAGTGGCAGTCGCATTTGATACTCGCATCGTTGATGCAGAAAAAGAGCAAACATTTTTAATCAGGGGGTAGAACCCTAGGCTTGTTCATGGAGCATAAAATATTTGTGTGCTTTTCTAAACAATAGCATGACTTCTATCGCCCGGAAAGGCAATGAGCCCGCATAAAAAACAAAATCCCTTTGGGCGGGAACACAGCCGCTCAATGCGGCGCCAAAAAAGCGAATGCCGGCAGGTTGCGCAAAACGCCGCCCGCCAGCAGCACGCCCACGGCCCCCCAAAGCAGCGCCCTTTCCCACCGGCGCACAGAGCCGTCCCCCGTGCGGACATAGCGCACGGCGTGCACCGCGCCCCAAATGGTACCGGGAAGCAGCAAAGCAAGCAGAACCGCGTTTGCCCGCAGCGCGCCCGGAAGATCCAACCGCAGCAGCGCCAGCCCCATGCGGGACGCGCCGCACAGCGGGCACCAGAGCCCAAGCGCCGCATGGATGGGGCACGCCGGGCCGCGCCCTGTAAGGCCGACCCACAGCGCATACCCCGCGCACAGCAGCACAGGCGGCAGCAGCCACCGGGCCAGCCGGCGCATGCGCGCACGCTCCTCTTTTTTCACCCATGCACCCCTCCCTTTCCGCCTGTTCTGTTCCGATTATAGTTTCGTCCGCCCGGCGGTGTCAAGGAGGTGCGGAGAAAACGAAAAACCGTATTGACTTTTACCGCCGCAGTGTGGTAAAATATCATTCGCGGCACAAACGCCGCATGGATAAGCGAGGATGGCGGAATCGGCAGACGCGCACGTTTGAGGGGCGTGTGGTTATACCATGCGAGTTCAAGTCTCGTTCCTCGCACCATTGAAAAGACCGTCGACCTTTGTCGGCGGTTTTTTGCTATGTCTGTACTTATGCGGATTTTTGAAAATAAAAATAGTTACCAATCCTATAATTGCACTCGCAAAAAATTGAGTGACAACAATTGCTTCCCATGATACAAATTCTTTTGAACACTTCATATTGGTAAACAATATAAGGAGATATACTATGGACAAGGTAATAGAGTTAATTGTATCTTGGATACAACAGAATTTTAAAAATCCAAAGTTATATGCTATATTTGCAGCCGTAATCGTTGTTATAGCCCTTGTTTTTCCATATATAGATGCAAATTTTTTCTTCTATAACAGGATTGAAAAAAGAGTAAATATTTTACATAGTCTTTCAGAAATTGATATGGGAAAAGTATCCCAGTACCCGGCGTTGCAGGAAGAATATGATGCAATCATTTCAGAAATTGAGAAACAGCGTGAGTTATCAATTTCCAATGTAATTTCTATGGAGCAAACTACAAGCAATATTCCCCTGTTTAAATTTTTGTCCGGTGGGGCCTTAGCGTGGATTATTACATTATGCGTACCATTTATGAATACGTTTAAGGATAAGAAAACAAAAGTAATAACGTTCTTTTCACTTGCGCTCATCGGTGGAATTTTAGGTGGAGTCGCCTATATAATACCAACTATTTTCAATCCTTGGGTTAATTACATTGCTTGTCCCGTTTTGCAGCTGATTATACTAATTACTTTAGCTATGAAGTCCAAACAAGGATAAAACCTCTTGCTGACTGCTTACAAATCATTGATTTAACGGGATTCATCCAGATTCTATAATTACACTCCGACCATAGAAAAGACATCACGGCTATGTGGCGTCTTTTTTCTTTCGCCCTTCCAGAAAACAGGCTCCTGCCGGCAACGTGTGATGTTCATAAAACAACAAACAGGCACGGCCGCTTGCACGGCTGTTCTTGTATTTTATCCAGTCGGCTGATAATATGGAATTGAACAGACCTATAAATCGGAATTTGGAGGAGAAAGGGGAAATATGTATAAATGGATTATATTTATGATTTTGAAAAAATAATCAAGGAAGTTACACGAATTGCAGGACATGAAATAGATATTTCAAAAATAGAAATTATAGACCGTGGCATACCTCATATTCCGAAAAGCTTGAAAACTGGAACAATGGGCGTGTACACATTTTTATATAATGATAAGTTTTTGAAAATAGGAAAAGCAGGTCCAAACAGTAACGCACGATTTCTAAGTCAACACTATACAGGTTCTGCTATGAGTACTCTTTCAGGTTCTATTTTGGCAGACCCTGATATGGAGAAATTTAGGCTAACCAAAGATAATGTAGGTCAATGGATAAAAAATAACTGTCGCCGTATTGACATACTTCTTGATGTTGAAGTCGGGATTTTTACACTTGAACTTATAGAGGCAACCTTGCACTACAGATATGAACCCAAATATGAGGGGTTTGCTTCACAACGCTAAATCCCAGTTTGTCGAACCGGAAACCGCATCCCTTTCGCCGCTTTGCGGCTGTCCTCCCGGCACACAAACGGCGCGGCCATGAAGGCCGCGCCGTTTGTTCATTTTGCGGTCTTTCGCCCCGTCTGCAAACGGCGGTTCCGGTTTGAAAAACAGCTTTCTTCTATTGCCTGTGCCGCCGTTCGCTCCCTGCGGGTAAGCCGCCCCGCGCTTCGGTGCAATGCAGCGCCGTGTGCACGCCGCAGCACAGCAGCGGGAACACCGCCGCCAGCAGCAGGCCCGCGCGCAGCGCCCCAGATTCCCCCGCGGCCCCCGCAAACACCGTGCCGGACGCCTGCGCCCAGTCCGCCGCGCGGCCCACGCAGAACGCCCCCAGGGACGCGCCCACATCGCCGCCCGCGGAAAGCAGCGCGAACATGGCCGCCCCCGCGGAGGGGA
>NZ_JAFOIN010000050.1:0-10202 GCF_017421385.1 Ruthenibacterium sp.
CGGCGGCCTCGGGCGCGGCTTCCGCCTCCTCCGGCGCGGCGGACGCGGGCATTGCGCAGCAGATCGTCGTTGCACGCAATAAGGACGCCGCTCTTGTGGACCCGACGCAGACCTCCAACGCCACGGACCTGATGACTGTGGCCTGGAACTTTGAGGGCCTTGTGTTTCCGGCCAACGACGGCACCGCCATCGAGGGCGCTTTGGCCGAGAGCTGGGACGTTTCCGAGGACGGCCTGACGTACACCTTCCATCTGCGCGACGGGCTGAAATTCTACAACGGCGACGCTGTTACGGCAGAGGATATCCTGTATTCCCTCAACCGTGCCATCGACCCGGAAAAATCCATCTTCGCGGGCTTTCTGACGGCCATCGCGGGCATTGAATGCCCCGACGACACGACGGTCGTTGTGACGCTGAAGGCCCCGACGCCGGACTTCCTGTCCAATTTCACAATGCCCTGCTGCGCCATCGTCCAGAAGGACAGCGGCGAGAGCGGCGACTATAAGGACCTCGTCACCTGCGGCCCGTATTATATTGCTGACTGGGTGAAAGACCAGTACATGCTGTTCAAAAAGAATCCCAATTACTACGACCCGTCCAAGGCTGTTACCGAGGAGATCAAGGTGACCGTCGTGGCGGATGATTCCACCCGCCTGATGGAGTTCCAGAACGGCGACATCGACCTGATGATGAGCACGCCGCGCAACAATCTGCCCCAGCTCAGCGCGGACAGCAACTATAAGGTAGAAGCCTTTGACACCGTAACGGTGAATTACATCGGCTTTAATGTGGAGGCTGAGGCGGTCTCCAGCAAGGAAGTGCGCCAGGCGCTGGCGTATGCCACCAATGTGGATGATCTTATCGTGGGCGCGAACCAAGGGTACGCCCAGCGCGTCACCACCTTTACCGACAATCTGGACGTGCTGCGCAACACCGGGCTGGAGGGCTACACCCACGATGTGGAAAAGGCGAAATCCCTGCTGGCGGATGCGGGCTATGCCGACGGCCTGACGCTCACGCTGAGCATCACCTCCGGCAATACCACGGAGGCACAGATCGCCGCCATTCTAAAGGAGCAGTGGGCGCAGGCGGGCGTGACGCTGGAGGTCACCCAATACGACGCGGCCACGCTTACCGCCATGAAGAAAAACGGCGAGTATCAGGTGGGCCTGACCAATCTGGGTCGCACGGGCCCGGACAGCGCCTTGGCATTGTCTTTCATTGTGTACAACCCAATCACCAACGGTATGTATACCGGCTGGCAGAATGATGAGTGCGAGAGCCTTTATCTGGCCTCCTGCTCCGAGCTGGACGTTGAAAAACGTGCGGAGATGTGGGCGCGCATGCAGGAGATCGAGCTGGACGAAGCGCCTCTCATCCCCACCTATGTGAACCAGGACGTCTATGCCATGCACAGCAATGTGTCCGGCGTGCAGTATAACCTGTTCCTGGGCATCCTGCCTTATACCATGCAGAAAACGGTCTGAGCGCGAAAAATCGTGCACGGCGCAGGGTAAAGGATAAAAAGCAGCCCCGCCCCCGGCGGCCGAACGGCCTTTGGGGACGGGGCTTTTGCCGTCCGGATGCAGGGACGGGGAGGACGCTGATGGGCGGCGCGTTTTTCAAAGCCCTGTGACGGGGACGGGCGCGCGCAGGACCATGGACTCCGGTGTGACGGCGCAGTCGTAGGCCAGTACGCGTACTCCTGCGTCCCGTGCGGCGCGCAAGGCGTCTGCGAAAGCAGGGTGCGTGCGCCGGTTGGGCGCGAAGGCGGCTGCGGGAGAAAATTGAACGACGAACAGCACGCAGCACGCAAAGCCCTGCGCCGCGGCGCGTGAAAGGCCCTCCAGATGCTTTATGCCGCGCAGCGTGGGCGCGTCGGGGAACAGCGCCGTGCCGTCCTCCTCCAGCGTGACGCCCTTCACCTCTGCAAGGCACCGGCGCCCGCCGTGTTCCAAATAAAAGTCAAAACGGGAATCGCCCCAGGTGTATTCGGGGCGCAGTACGCTGGGAATCCAGCCTAACCCGCCGGAGGCCAGAAATTCCCGTGCCGCCGCATTGGGCGCCTGGCTGTCGATGTTCAGCAGAAGCGCGCCCTTCTGCACGGCGATAAGGTCGAATTTTGTCTTGCGCTTTGCGTCCGTGCCGAACCGCTGCAGCCATACCGGAGCGCCGGGCAGCAGCAGCTCGGCACAGCGTCCGGTATTTTTCACATGGCAGGTTTGCACGCCGTCCGCGGTTTTCACCTGTGCAAGGAAGCGGTTGGGCCGGGAAACGAAGCGTCCCGGGATCACATTGGAGTACTGCATCGCAGATTGTCCTTTCCGGCCGTCCGTCAAAGATGACCGTATGTATATTTTTATGAAACATTCCGGATGGTATATTACACCCTGACGCCGCGCAGCGGCCCCAACAAAACCGCATGTGCTGCGGTTTTGCATGGTTCAATGTTCTCAAAGCCCTGTGCGCCAGCACAGGGGCGTGTGCCGTGCACACGCGCAGCCGCACAAGCGGCGGCTTTGGGGTTATTATACCCTGACGCCGCGAAAACAAAAGCCCCGTCCCCGGGCGGGGAACGGGGCGGTTCGGTTCAGCGTACAGTTGTCACGCGCAGGGAGATGTCTTCTTTTTCTTTGGGCTCAGGCTCGTCTTTGATAGAGCCAAAGGGCATCTGCGCCACCAGTCGGTAGCTTTCAGGTAAGCCGAACAGCGCGCGGACGTCTTTGTCGATGATGGGGTTATAATGCTGCAGCGACGCCCCCACGCCCAGCTCCCGAAGGCCGCTCCAAACACTGAGCTGAAGCATGCCGCTGGACTGGAGCGCCCAGCCGGGGAAGTTGGCGGCATACAGCGGAAACTGTGCCTGAAGCGCCTGCACTACGGCTTCGTCGTAAAAATAGAGCACCGTGCCCGCGCCTGCCCGAAAGCTGTCGATCTTTTCACGGGCGACCTTGCCGCCGAAGGCGTCATAAACTGTATTCCACAGCATGTCCTGCTTTTCACCCAACGCCACGACGACCCGCGAGCTCTTCATGTTGAATGCGTCGGGAACAAGCTCTGCCAGCTTTTCCACCAGCGCGGTCACCTGGGCCTCGCTCACGGGCAGCTCTTTCCCAATGCTGTAGTAGCTCCTGCGTTTTTCCAGAGATTCGATGATCTTCATTTCAATGGCCTCTTTTGTAAAATTATTTGTATTTGCTCTGTTTGCCGCAGAACAATGTGTTAGCTTTGTCTAACTTTATTATATACTAATATAGTGTGAATTGCAAGCGGTTTGCATAAAATCCGGAAATTTTACCGGCGGATGAGGCCAAAAATGCCGCCCGCATCGGCTGCGGGCGGCTGCGAAAATCAAGGGGCGGGGGAACGGTGTGTCATTTGGCGCTGTTGTATGCGCTGGGCATCCAGGGGTACAGTTCCCCGGCGCGGTCCGTATATGCTTTCAGGTCCCGCATCTGCGCGGCGACGTGCGGCATATCCATGCGCTTCACGATCTCGCCAATCAGCTCCGCTCCTTCGCCGGCCAGAGCTTTGCGCGTGGCCTCGTCGGGAATGGCGGTGGTGGGCATGTGGTCCATGGGGTCTGCGAAGCAGTACCCCGCGGAGCCGCTCTGATAGGCCAGTGCGAACAGATCGTTGAAAGGCGCGCAAGTCTGTGTATGCGGCGCGCTGTATTCAGTGGTGAGGGGCACGTCCTCCAGACGCCCCAGAAGCTGATAGGCACCCACAGTAATGGCGTGGAAAGCGTCCATGGACTTGAACAGGTCTTTGGCGGACTTGAACATCTGCATGCTCAGGTCGATGTACAGGATGGGTACGCCCGTCTCATCGAAGAAATCGCGCACCATGGGGCTGCACGTCATGTGTGCGGGCCCGTGAAAGCTGATGTAGACCTGCCGCTTGAAGCCCTGGCGAAGAAGGCTGTGGGCAATGGCGCTCAGGTAGTCGATGCCCTGGCGAACGCTCACCTGAACGGTACCGCGGCCGGAGGCTGTGGCACCGGCGTAGAAATAAGGCAGGCCCGTCAGCACCAGGCCGTCGCAGGCCTCGGCCATTTTCAGGGCGAAAGCCTCGCTGATGACGGTCTCGCTGTCCAGCGGCAATCCGCCGTGCATCTCCACCGTGCCCACCGGCACGATGATGATATCGTTGCTTTTTAAGTATTCATCTACCTCGCTGTTGAGCAGCTTGGGCAGAAAACGGGTGCGAAGTTCCATGGCAAGGTTACACTCCTTTTGCGTTGATAAAGCGCGGCGGCCGGCATTACTGTGCAGATTTTGCGGCTTTGCTGGCGGCCATTTTGGCACGGATCTCGGGCGTGATGTTCCACACAAAGCGGAATGCGATCCAGGAGCCGACAAGGAAAATACCGGGGACAAGCACGCACAGCGCCTTGATGCCGGTAAGCGTGCCTGCGGACTGGGCGGCCAGGTTGGCGTCGTAGCCGATCCAGCCCAGTGCCAGCACGGCGGCAGAGTTGCCGACGGTTTGGCCGATGCGGCGGGACAGGTTGAAGGTGCCGTAGATGGAGCCTTCGGTGCGCTTGCCCGTCAGAAGCTCATTGTAGTCGATGGCTTCGCCCACGAGGCCCCACTGCATCAGGATGGACACGCTTGCAATACCGCTGGCCATCGTGCTCCAGACGAGGTAGACGATGGCAGGAACAGAGAACAGCATCATGACGGCGAACAGGCCCATATACAGGCCGCAGCCGATGAGCAGACAGGTGCGGATGACCTTTTCCAGGCCGAATTTTTCAGCGAGCTTGGGCATGATGAGCAGGGCGACGATGCTCAGCGGCATGGAGACAACGCTGGCAAGGCTCATAATGCCGATGTTGCCCAATACATCGGAGTACATATAGGTGCCCAGTGTGGAACCTACATACTGCATGCAGCAGATACATACGCCGTGGATGCAAAGCGCAAGAAACGCGCGGTTCTTTTTGAAAACGGAAAGGATATCGGTAAATTTGACATTGGCGGCTTCTTCTTTGGGCGTATCCGCGACATTGCGCTCCTCTGTCCAGTAATAGTGCAGGAAGCAGAACACGAAGCCGATGGACGCGCAGATGGCGGCGCCGATGCCGAAAGCCTTGGAAGTGTCGCCGAATTTGGCCAGCAGCTGCGGCAGGATCATCATTGGGATCACGTTGCCGATCATGGAACCAAAACCGCGGGCAGAGGACAGGGCGGCACGCTCGCCGTCGGTGTTGGCCATGGCGGAAAGCAGCGAACCCATGGGGATGTTGAACATGGTGTAGCAGCCCTCGTAAAGGATCTTGCAGAAGAACAGCACCACAAGCATCGTGTAGCCGTCGAACAGCGTGGGGACTGTCCAGAACACGATAGAGGTGATGGCCAGCAGCGGAGCGGCACGCAGCAGCCAGGGGCGGAACTTGCCGTTCTTATTGTGATGTTTTGCGTACATTTTGTCCATAAGCGCGCCCATCATCGGGTCGTTCACGGCGTCCCAGATGTTCCAGACAAGAAGCAGCGTCGCCAGGACGGCGGTATTGACCTGCAGCACGTTGGTGTAATAGCGGGTGACCATGGCGCCCATCAGCGCAAAGGTCATGCAGCCGCCAAGGTCGCCCATGGCGTAGCCGACTTTGTGCTTGAACGTCAGGCCGCTTTTTTGAGTGGTGGTAGCCATTTTGTGATTCCTCCTGTCATGTTGCGGCATTCCTCCCGGCCGGCAAGGCGCACCGCTGTATCATGGATACAGCATACAACAATTTTGTTGCAATTAAAATTGCAAATGACACATAGATTATTGCATTTATCTTAAAGAAAAGTTAAAATATACACAAAATCAACAATAAAACGAGGTGGAATTTGTGAAGTTGTCTGAGCTGGGGAGAATGCTGGAGGAAGCCGCGGGCGTAGAGGGACGGGAGCTTTCCCCCGGAGAGCGGCAGGCACAGCTGGAAAAATACCGGTTCCGGTTCGTGAACATCTATCAGGAGCTGGAAATGAGCTCCCGTTTTGTAGACACGCACCGGGACGTAAGCCAGGGCGGCGACGGCGTGCAGCTCCACAGCCATACATTTTACGAGATGATATACTGTACCGGCGGCAGTACGCAGTATCTGCTGGGAACGCAGCGGTACCGCCTGCGCCACGGTGACATCGTGCTCATCCCGCCCGGTGTGAGCCACCGCCCCTTGCTGGCCGAAAAAATGGCCGATCCATACAGGCGCTGCGTTGTATGGTTCAGCCAGGAATATGTGGAAAGCGTCCGCCCGATGTGGCCGGAGCTGCTGAAAAACCAGCGGTTCGGGGTGCTGCGCACGGCCAACACCCGTTGGGAGGGAATGGCAAAGCTGTTTGAGGCTGGCTGCGGCGAGGCGGCCCGCGGCGCACCGGGCTGGCAGGCTGTCGTATGTGCTACAACGCTGGAGTTGCTGGTGAACATCGCCCGGGCGCTGGAAGACGTCGACCGTCCCACGCCTCCGGCGGAGGTGCCGGACCTGTTCGACCGTCTGAATCTTTTCATCGAGGAGCATTTGGCGCAGGACGTTACATTGGAGAGAGCGGCGCGGGAATTTTTCGTCAGCAAAAGCACCATCGACCAATTGTTCCGCAAAAAGCTGGGCATCAGCTTTTACCGGTATCTCACGCAGAGCCGTCTCATCGCGGCGAAGGAGCGCATTCTGGAAGGAGAGGCCCTGGGAAGGATCTGCACGGATGTGGGCTTCGCAGACTATTCCACGTTTTACCGGGCGTTCCGGCGGGAATACGGCGTCGCCCCGTCTGATTTCCGCGACTTTAACCGCCCGTGACGCCGCGCGGACAGCCGGCACCGCACTTTTGTGCGCAATGGAAAAAAGGCGTCCCGGCTGGCCGAGGCGCCAGAGGCCGGCGACAAAGCCGCCAGCCTCGGAGGTGAGGGAAACCAAACGCTTTGTGCTGCGCAGGCGTTTATTGGTTTCCCTCACTTCTCTCTTTTGTGCGGTAGAGGCGTTTGCCCGCCCGGCGCATGTCCGGGCGGGCAAACGGATTTTTAGCATTTTTCCTGTGCTGCCATGCCCGCGCGGACATGGAGGCTGTATGGCGTCAGTCCAGCGGCGTGCCGCAGTTGCCCGCGCATAGGACTGTTTCCGTCATGGAAATGGTGCGGTTGATGTAGGTGACATCCAGCAGGTCGCCGTAGGCTTCCTCCCCATTGTTGTTTTCGGCCAGCGCTTCTTCATAAGCCTCCTGGATGAGGTTCCAGGTGGTCTGGTCCACTTCGCCGGTGAGCGGAAGGTCCAGCAGCGTCTGCAGGATGAAAACGTTCGATTCCGTTGTCTCGTCATAGATGCCCGTCACGTCCTGGGGCACCAGGTCGCAGTAATAGGCACTCAGAGCGTTGATCCAGATCTGCAGCTGCTCCACGGCGACGCCGCGGCTGCCGGGCACCAGCGTCTGGAAAGGCTGCGGGACGGAGCCCTGAGCCGCGCAGTTGGGGAAAACGTCCTGATAAGCGGCCACGTATTGGTAATAAAGCAGCGTCCAGGTATCCTCGTCGATGACGCCCGTAACAGTCAATCCGCGCGTGCGTTGGAATTCCTCGATGGCGAGGGAGTCCTCTAAAGTGAAAGTGTCGGTGATGTCCGTGGGCTCCAGCAGAAGATCGAATGCGGCGATCAGATTGTAGTAATACAGCGCCGTGCGCACAAAGATATTGGTCTGGCCCACCTCGACAGGCTCGCCCGGATAGGGCACGTCGATAAAGCGGCATTCCAGGTGCTCGGAAAGAAGTGTGTTTTTGTACTCGCTGTAAATACGGTTCCAGGTCGGCTCATCCACCCAGCCGGTAATGGTGAGTTTGAACTGCCGCTGGAACGCCCGCACGGATACCTCCGTCCGACTGTCAAAATTGCCGTCCCGCGTCAGCGGCGTGACGGAGGCGTATTTCCGCGAAATGACGTTCCGGTAAGTCTGCACGCCCAGCACGGCCTGGCCCTGGCTGCCCCTGCGCAGCACGAAGCCCGGATAAGCAGGCACTTGTTCATCCGAGAGCACCAGTGCGTTTTTCTGGCTGTAAATGGAGTACAGCTCTGTCCAGGTGGCAAGGCCTACCACGCCGTCCTGTGTAAGCCCGAATTTTGCCTGGAACGCGCGTACGGCCGCGGTGGTGGCGGGCCCGAAGATGCCGTCCGCGTTGATCTTGGGGATGGAGGAATAGGAGTAGTGCAGGTACAGCAGGTAAAACTGCATCTGCTGAACGCGCAGGCCGCGGTTGCCCTCCCGCAGCACGACGCCGGGATACGCGCCGAAATAACTGCCGGGGTTGTTGTCGTCATAGGCGGTTTCAAACTGCTTTTCCAGCGCGGCCCAGGTGGCCGGACCAACAATGCCGTCCGCCGTCAGGCCGAAGGTGTTCTGGAACGCGATGACGGCGCTGCGCGTCTGTGCGCCGAAAATACCGTCGGGTACGATATTGGGGATTGTGGGATAGAACGTTTGCGCAAGGTAGCTCAGGTAATACTGCACGGCCGCCACCTGTGCGCCCACGGCGCCCTGCTGGATAGAATCTGTGCCGCTGCCGGGCGCGTCGCCGCTTCCGCCGGGATACGGTTCGGATTCGCTGCCCAGCTCCGCCAGCTTTTTCACCGCTACATAGATATAGCTGATTTTATACCAGGTGGACTTTCCGACGACGCCGTCCTGCGTCAGATTGAATATCTTCTGGAACGTGCGCACGGCCGACTGTGTCGTTGCGCCGAATACGCCGTCCACCGACTGCTGGCCGATGGCCGGATAGTTTTTTGCGATGCGGTTGAGCTGCCGCTGGATGATGCTCACGTTGTTGCCCGTACTGCCCAGACGCAGCGGCGTGCCGGGATACGAGCTGGGAATGGCGCGGATGTCGTTGGTGGTCACCAGTTCAAAATTGTTGCCGTAGTACCGGCGCAGGATCTGGATGGGGGAAAGGCCGCTTTCCGCCAGGCTTACGGTGCCCCACTGGCTCATCCCCTTGCAGGTGACGGTGGTGCCGTTGCAGTATTCGGCATAATAGGGGGCAAAATCACCCACGCGGCGCAGGTAAGTGTTGAAGATGTCATCTACAATGCGGCTGATGTTTGTAAAGATGTTACGGCCGGAAACGTAATACTGGTCGTACTGGGTGGAGTTGGTAATGTTGAAGTTGTAGCCTTTACTGGGATACCATTCGGTGTAAACGCGGTTCAGCGCCAGAGAGATCTGGGCGTAGATGTTGGCACGGATGGCATTTTCGGGCCAGGTGGGGTAGATCTCGCTGCTGCAGACGTTTTTGATGTAATAGGGGAAACTGACCGTCTCATTGGCGGCGCTGTTCTGCGGCTTGCCCAGATGCACGGTGATGTACTGGGGGATGAATACGCTTTGCAGCACCAGAGGCTGCGTGGCACAGGTGGAGAGCGGCGCGGGGCCGCTGGCGGAGCCGCCGCGGATGGCGGGCGCGGGGATGGTGGTGTGCAGGATGTCCTGCTGGGCCTCGCGGGAGGTGGAACCGGTGTCCGCCGTGACGGCTGTGGGCGAAACCGCCTGGGAGGAAAAAATAGGAAGCATGCTGATGGGCGCGTACGCCTCCACGCCGGAATATACCTGTACGCCCTCCAGAAGAATGTCGGAGTAGCCGTCAGCATATGCCTCCACGTCATAGGCGGCCCAGGCTTGCTGGGTGCTGGCCGGGTCCAGCGAGATGGATCGGTCCGGTGCGTCCAGCGTGACGGGCTGTGTCAGACCGTCCTCGTCCGTTACCAGCTCGATCTCCAGCACGCGGACGCCGTTCACTGTCTGCGAAATGACCACACGGCCCTGCACGGGCAGAGCTTCGCGGGCGCTTTCAAGCTTTACGAAAAGAGTACCTTGTTCCATAATGCGTTCTCCTTCATTGCGCGGCAGGCGGGCCCGGCCGAGTCGCCGGAGGGAAGGGGGAGACAAGAATACCGGGACAGCCCGGCAGAGCCCCAAGCCCAAAACCGCATTCTAAAGCGGGGCAAGTGCCGCCCGCTCTCATATCATTGTATGGAGAAGCGCGGTGCAAGGTGCATGCCGCGCGGGGAAAGAAAAAGGCGCGGGCTCCTGAGCCCGCGCCTTTGAAAAAACTTTGTGTACGCCGCTCACCGCAGCCGCGCCGAGACGACGTATTTTTCCGCGTCCGAGACCGCGACGTCTACCGCGAGGCACGGCGGCATCAGCGCGGCCAGGCGTTCCGGCTCCGGCATGGGC
>NZ_JAFOIN010000051.1:0-6834 GCF_017421385.1 Ruthenibacterium sp.
ACGCAAACTTTCCCGATTGGTTCTCCGCAGCGGGAAACGCGGCCCTGCAGCCGCCGCCTTGGATCTCTTCGCGCAGGATATCACGCAAACTTTCCCGACGGGTTTTCAGCCGCGGGAAGCGCGGCCCTGCAGCCGCCGCCTTGGATCTCTTCGCGCCGGATATCACGCAAACTTTCCCGACCGGTTCTCCACAGCGGGAAGCGCGGCCTTGCAGCCGCCGCCTTGAATCTCTTCGCGCAGGACACCCGGCAGCCTTTCCCGACCGGTTCTCCGCAGCGGGAAGCGCGGCCCTGCAGCCGCCTTGAATTTCTTCGCGCAGGATGCCGGGCAGGGCATTTTGCCGTTTTCCGCAGCCTTACAGGATGCGTTCGCTTTTGTGCATGCCGGTTTTGTAGAACTGCACCCATTCGCAGATGTTCACCGCATGGTCGCCCAAACGCTCCAGATATTTGGCGATCATCAGGTAGTCGATGGCGCAGTCCACATGCTCTTCATTCACGGCGATATACGCGGCAAGGTCTTTTTTGATCTTGTTGAAATAATCGTCCACCACATCGTCCCGGGCAATCACGTCCGCAGCCAGAACCAGGTCCTCCCTGACATAGGACTGGATGGAATCGTCCACCATTTTCTGCGCGGCCTCGGCCATATCCGCAATGTCGGACAAAGAGGCCGGGATGCCGTGCTCCTTGATGTGCGTGGTGATCTCCGCGATATCTGCGGCGGCGTCGCCGATGCGTTCGATATCCGTAATCATCTTGATGGCCGTGGATATTTTCCGAAGGTCGCCCGCCACGGGCTGCTGGCGCAAAAGCAGCGTCAGGCACTGGTGCTCGATGCTGCGCTCCATATCGTCGATGTTGCGGTCCCCCGCAATAACGCTTTGGGCCAGCGCGCCGTCGTTGGCCTCCAGCGCCTCGATCGCTTTGTCGATGGCGTCCGTCGCCAGGGCGCCCATGCGGATGAGCGACGCGGAAAGGCTCTCCAGCTCTGCGTCGAAAGAAAGGCGTGCGTTCATAAGGGTTACTCCTTTATTATAGGTTGTTTGGCAAAAAAGCACAATGGCAGGGCATATTTTTTTACATGCCGCCCCGTGGGAACGGCTGCAAAACAGGCCGCGGGCATCAACCGAAGCGGCCCGTAATGTAGTCCTCGGTCCGCTTGTCCTTCGGCATGGAGAATACCTGCTCGGTCTCGCCGAATTCGATGAGGTCGCCCACCAGGAAGAACGCGCATTTGTCGCTGATGCGCGCGGCCTGCTGCATATTGTGCGTGACGATGACGACGGTGTAGCTTTCTTTCAGGGACGCCATCAATTCCTCAATGCGCATGGTGGAAGCCGGGTCCAGCGCGCTGGTGGGTTCGTCCATCAGCAGCACGTCCGGCTCCACAGCCAGCGCGCGCGCGATGCACATGCGCTGCTGCTGGCCGCCGGAAAGGCCCAGGGCCGACTTTTTCAAACGGTCCTTCACCTCGTCCCACAGCGCCGCGCCGCGCAGTGATTTCTCCACAAGGTCGTTCAGCTCGGCTTTGGAATGCGTGCCGTGCAGCCGGGGGCCGTAGGCGATGTTGTCGTAAATGCTCATGGGGAAAGGGTTCGGCTTCTGGAATACCATGCCGATCTTCTTGCGCAGCCAGGTCACGTCCACCTCTTTGGAAAAAATGTCCCGGCCGTTGTACAGCACCTCGCCCTCGATGCGCACGCCGGGCACAAGGTCGTTCATGCGGTTGAGCGTTTTCAGGAATGTAGATTTGCCGCAGCCGGACGGCCCGATGAAAGCGGTGATCTGTTTTTCGGGGATCTGCATATCGATGCCCTTGAGCGCCTCAAAGGCGCCGTAATAAAGCTTGAGACGGTTTGTCTGCAAAATGATGGGGCTTTCCATATTGTTCTTACTCCTCTTTCACTGCTTCGCGGTTACTTCGTTTTTCTGCGCAGCTTCTTTTCCACCAGCTTCGCCGCGCCGTTGATGCACAGCACCAGGAGCATCAGGATGGCCGCGATGGCGAAGCCCACGTCGAACTCGCCGCGTTCGCTCACATACATGTACAGCGCCACGCTGAGGGTGCCGCCGCTGCGCGTGAAGGCCGAAAAGATATTGTTTGCCACAACGGTCCCCACGCCCGCCGTAAACAGCAGCGCGGCGCTTTCGCCCACGATACGGCCGATGGACAAAATGCAGCCTGTTACAATGCCGTCCACCGAGGAAGGCAGAATGATGGTGCGTATCATGTACCATTTTGTCGCACCCAGGCCAAGCGCGCCCTCGCGGTAGCTCTGGGGTACGGTCTTCAGGGATTCCTGCGTGGTGCGGATGATGGTGGGGAGGATCATGATGACCAGCGTGCACCCGCCCGAGAGAAGGCTCGTCTGAAAGCCCAGCATCTGCGCGAAGAACAGCATGCCCACCAGGCCGTAGATAATGGACGGGATGCCCGCCAGGGTCTCGGTGGCGAATTCAACGATGCGGATGAACGTTTTATTGGAGGCATATTCCGTCAGGTACACTGCCGCGCCCACGCCCAGCGGCAGCGCGATGAGCAGGGTGAACAGGATGATATACAATGTGTTCAGGATGTTTGGCAGAATGCCGATGGTATCCATGAGCACACTGGGCGCCGTGGAGAGCAGCTGTCCGGTGATATGCGGCAGACCGCGCACAAAGATATAGCCGATGAGCACCACCAGCAGCGCCACGGTGAGGAAAGCGCTCAGATATACCACTGTTTTGAAAAAGATATCGTATGCGCGGCGGCGGCCGCTGCGCCTGTCTTGTCCGTTCATGGTTTCTCCCCTTTCTTCAGGAAGAAGTTCAGCAGGCTGTTGATGAGCATGATAAAGCAGAACAGCACCAGCGCGATGCTGAACAGCGCCTGCTTCTGCAGGCCGCTGGCATAGCTCATCTCCTTGGCGACGGCCGTCGTCAGGAAGGTGACGCTCTTGAACAGGCCCGGCATATTGGCCACGTTGCCCGCCACCATCATCACGGCCATGGCCTCGCCGATGGCGCGGCCGATGCCCAGCACGATGCCTGCCACGATGCCGCTTTTGGCCGCCGGGATGCTCACCTTGAAGATCGTTTCGATCTTCGTCGCGCCCAGCGCCAGGCTCGCCTCCTCATACTCGGGCGGCACGGCGTTCAGCGCCGTTTCGCTCACCGAGATGATGGACGGCAGAATCATGATGGCAAGCACCAGAATGGCCGCGAACAGGCAGGTGCCGTTTTTCAAATGGAACAGCTCCATCACAGCCGGCACCAGCACCATCATGCCGATGAGGCCGTACACCACGCTGGGTATGCCCGCCAGCAGCTCCACCGCCGGGCGCACGACCGACGCGACCCGTCGGCTGGCCACCTTAGAAAGGAACACCGCCGTCAGCAGGCCCACGGGCACGCCGATGACGATGGCTCCCAGCGTGCCCCAGATGCTGGTGAGGATGAACGGCAGAATACCGAATTTCGGCTCGGCGGCAGTAGACTTCCATTCGGTGCCGAACAGGAAGTCGAGCAGGCCGATCTCCCGGATGGCCGGCAGGCCGGAGACGACCATATATACGGTGATGAGTGCTACGGCGGCAATGGCCGCCGCGCCGCAGACAAAGAACACCGCGTTCATGATTTTTTCGATCGTTTTTTTCAGCGCGCGCCGGCGCCTGCGTTTGCTCTCGATGCTGTTGTCCAGTGTTGTTTCTTTCATATCCAAAACCCTTTTCGCATCTTCAATGAATCATAGCCGGAAAGAGCCGGCGCCCCGCGCCGGCTCCCCCGCTTTGTTCGGATGTGGATTATTTCGCAACAGGCACGGCGCCCGCGTTCACGATCAGCTCGCTGGCGGCGTCGCTGGTGGCGAAGTCGATGAACGCCTGCGCGGCCTCGCTCAGCTCTGCGCCGTCCTTCGTAACGAACACGAACGGACGCTGAATTTTGTAAGTGCCGTCCTGCACGGTCGCCTCGCTGGCGGCCACACCCTCGACGGTAACGGCCTTCACGGTGTCGTCAACCGCAGACAGGGACGCGTAGCCGAAAGCGTTGGGGTTTGCTGCAACGCCCGCGATGACGGCGCCGGTGGAGGTGAGCTCCTGGTCGTATTTGCAGGCGTCCTTCACGTCCACAATGCTTTCAAAGCCGTCGCGCGTGCCGGAACCGGCCTCGCGGCCCACAAGTACAACCGGCATGTCCGGGCCGCCCACTTCGCTCCAGTTGGTGATCTCGCCGGTGGCCAGGCCTTTGATCTGCTCCAGGGTCAGGTCTTCCACCGTGTTCTCGCTGTTCACAATGATGGCGATGCCGTCAAGTGCGAACGTGGTGGCGGTCAGGCCGCCTGCGGCCTCATCGTCCTTCAGCGCACGGCTGGAAAGGCCGATGTCCAGCGTTCCCTCGGCCGCGCCGGTAATGCCCGCGCCGGAGCCCGTGGGGTCGTAGGTGACGTCCACGCCGCTGTTTTCCGCCATGAACGCCTCAATGAACGCGCCGACAACCTTTTCAACCGAGGTGGAACCGCCCGTGGTCACCTTGCCGGACAGCGTGCTGGCGGCAGGCGCGCCGGAAGCAGGCGTGCCGGACGCGCCTGCGGGTTCGCTGGAGGCAGCGGCCGGGGTGGATGAGCCGGTGCCGCCGCATGCGGCGAGGCTCAGCATCATAATGCCGGCCAAAACAATCGCAAAAATCTTTTTCATCGTTTTTTACTCCTTTGCCTTGTTCGCAAATCTTTTCTTTCCCTTTGGGACACCCTTATTTTACAATTCCTTCCTCCGCCGTAAAACCAAGGGAATGTATCGTGTTTGTAAAGCGTTTGTAAACCGCCTGTCGGGCGTGCCGGGGGCGCGGGCCGGTTTACACGGGCTTTACACGGCGCGCCGTTTCCCAGCGGCGGCCTTACCCGCAAAAAAGCGCGGCCGGAGCCTTTCGCCCCGGCCGCGCCGCCTCGCTTTATTCTTCTGCAATGCCCGCGATGATCTTTACCGCCTCGCCCGCCAAAATCATGCCCGCCACGCCGGGCACCCAGCTCACGCTGCCGGGCGCGGGGCGGCCCGCGGGGCCCTTTGTTTCTCCGCCCGGACGGGGCGTCAGCGCGGGCGCGGTGCTGCACACCACGCGCAGGCGCTCCACGCCGCGCCGACGCAGTTCCCGGCGCAGCACCCGGGCCAGCGGGTCGTTCTGCGTTTTATAAAGGTCCGTCACAACAAATTTTGTCGC
Organism: Ruthenibacterium sp.; assembly: GCF_017421385.1. Classification (NCBI taxonomy): domain Bacteria; kingdom Bacillati; phylum Bacillota; class Clostridia; order Eubacteriales; family Oscillospiraceae; genus Ruthenibacterium; species Ruthenibacterium sp. The sequence continues at coordinate 5,199 of NZ_JAFOIN010000051.1, forward strand.
ATCCAGACGGTTGCCGCACCCCATGGCGCTGACGATGGGCACGCCGGCCTGTGCGGCGCGGGCGATCAGCTCGATCTTCGCGCTGACGGTGTCGATGGCGTCCACGATGCAGTCGTATTCGGAAAGGCTGTATTTCGGCGCGTCCTCCACAGTGTAAAACACGGGCATGCAGGTCACTCTTGCCTGCGGGTTGATGTCCCGGATGCGCGCCGCCATTACGTCCACCTTATATTGCCCCAGGGTAGCGTGGGTGGCTGCGATCTGCCGGTTGATGTTGGAGAGCGCCACCGTGTCGCTGTCGAACAGCGTAAGGCTTCCCACGCCCGCGCGGGCCAGAGCCTCGGCGGCATGCCCGCCTACACCGCCCACGCCGAACACCGCCGCGTGCGCGCCCGCCAGACGCTCCAGGGCCTGCGGCCCCAGCAGCAGCTCGCTGCGTCTGAATTCTTCCCGCATCATTTTCCCTTCCTTTTGCACAAACCTTTGAAATTTAGTATAGCCTAAAGCCGTATGCGCCGTCAATCTTACGTTTTGCAGGACCCTTTTTGAGGAAAGCGTTGCCGGGATATACCTTCGGCGGTTTCTACAAAAACACGTTGATATAGCAGGGGCCCTGTGCTATAATCGGCTCAACAAATCTGGATTTATGAAGGTGATAAAATGGAGAACTGGCAGAGTGCCGAAACGCAAAAGGACATTGAACAGCTGATGTCCGCTTATGGTGATTTTCATGACGCCTGTATCGTATCTCTCAACTTTCAAAGCGGCGCATTTGTTGATGATAAAAGCGCAATGCATTTTGGCGGCCCGGAAGAGCGTGTTTTATCCGTCGTATTTCAACGTCAATGGGAACCCAAAACCATAGAGCTCCAATTTATCGGTTTGCGCCAACTACACCTGATTGGATGGCAGGACAATTACCTATGTAATATTTTAGAAGCATATTTGGCTTTTCATGATAATTTGCTGCCCGGCAAACCCCATCGTGTAATTGTGTGGTCTGATAATAGTTGCTTTGATGCTGCTGAAATTGGAAGTACGATTCAAGAGCCAGCAGATACATACATTGTGTCAAACGTATTGAGATGGCGCATTAAAGAATAGGCAAAAGCAGATTTATCGGGCAGCCGTCCATCAACCGGCAACTGCCCGTTTGGGATATTTTGACGAACGGTTTGACGAAGCGGCTTTCAGCAACGCCGATCTGAAAAGAAAGTTTTGCAGCGAGCGGACGCATATAGGGACGCATATTAAAAAGGCACTGCTTTTGCAACAGGCCCAAGCGCTTACGGCCTGCTTCCGGGTCATCTCACTGCATTCGACCAACAGTCGATTGTAATATCCCCTGCCGTGCAATATAATTATCCCAATAAGGAGGCGCTGCATCATGGACACCGAAAAAATGGGACGGTTTATTGCTGAGCGCAGAAAAGACAAACATATGACGCAAAAAGATTTCGCACGCATGCTGAATATTACGGACAAAGCGGTCTCAAAATGGGAGCGCGGAGTTTCCCAAAGTTAAAGATACCACATCAATCCCACGCGGACTTTTGCTCAACCGATACAGCCGGAGGGCTGGATAACAAGAAAAGGCGGTATGCGCCCCGTGGAGGGGTAGCGTACCGCCTTTTCT
>NZ_JAFOIN010000052.1:0-8560 GCF_017421385.1 Ruthenibacterium sp.
AACCAGCACCCGCCAAAGTATCAAACTGGTGCTGGATACGATCCGCACGGCAATAGAAAAAGAAGAGGTCACTGCAGAGCTGCTACTCCACAGTGACCAAGGCTTTCAATATGCTTCTCAAAGCTATTTTGCCCTAACTACACAATACGGCATTACTCCGTCTATGTCAAGACGGGCGAACCCATACGACAATGCTATGGCAGAAAATTTCTTTTCCATTCTCAAATCCGAATGCATTCGTCTTTTCAAGACGGAGACCATCCGCGAAGCACAAACGCTCATTGATAGTTATATCGCTTTTTACAACCATGAACGCATTCAGCTTTACTCCAAGCTCTCTCCTTTCCAAAAACGACGCCTGTTTGTCTAATCCTTCTTTATCCTATCAATGGTGGTTTTATTTCTGTCTTTTTCTTCTGGAACAGTTCATTCGCCGGTGGTTATGACTTATTCCTGTTCTCGTCCGCTCCGCCGCGGCTTGCGCGCTTTGAGAATGAGCATCATCGGCCGCCGCAGCTCGTCGGCCATACCGGGCACGGCGTCCAGCATCTCCCGCGCAGGCTGCGGCTCCACCAGCGCTTCCAGCGCGAAGCCACGCGCCAGAAGCGGCTGCACATAGCCCGTAACGGTGCGGTGGTATTTGCGCATATGCTCGCCTAAAAACACCGCGTCCCGGGGTCCCTGCTCAAAGTATCGGTCCACGGGCCAGTGCAGCGGGGCGCCGCCTGCGTCCCTCTGCCAGTCCTGCGGCCCCTGGGCCGTGAACACCGGATGTTCCGCCGAAAAAATAAACCATCCGCCGGGGGACAGCGCGTCCCAGACCATGCGGCACACGCCCGCGTAATCTTCCACATAATGCAGCGCCAGTGAACTGAGAACGACGTCCCAGGCCGCAGGGGCGGGCCGCGTATCCTCAATGGCCGCGCGCCGGTATTCCACGACGGGGCTGTCGGTCATGGCGCGGGCGCGTTCCAGCATGCGTTGGGAAAGGTCCGTCCCAAGCACACGGGCCGCGCCATGCTCGGCCGCGTACCGGCAATGCCATCCGAAACCACAGCCAAGGTCCAGCACGCGCTTGCCGGCGAGCTCCGGCAGCAGCGCTTTCAGTGCCGGCCATTCGCCTGCGGCGGAAAGCCCCTGCTCGGAACGGGGCATATGGCTGTACTGCTCGAAAAATACGCTGTCATCGTATTTGTTTTCTTTCAAAAAAGCACTTCCCCTGCATGTTTTCTTCATGGTAACACATCTGTTCTGCGGCGGCAAGCCTGCGCGGCAGGCCTTTTTTGTGCAGGTGAGGGCCTGTTTTGCGCAGCTTGCTCCGGAGCGCTTGCAGCGGCGGGCCGGGGTGTGTATCATAAAGATGCGGCCGCGGGATAAACACAAACAAAGGGGGAGGGGCTGTTGAACATCCGTATCTGTGAGGACCCGGCCTGCGCGGACATCGAGGTGGTGGTGCGCTGCAGGCAGCTTGACGACACAGTGCTTTCACTTTTGGCGCGCCTGCGCGTTTACGACGCGAAGCTCACCGGAGAAAGGGACGGCGCCACCTACGTTCTGGCGGCGGCAGACGTGCTGTATGCCGACACGGCGGACAAAAAGACGTTTCTTTATACAGCGGACGCCGTATATGAAACGCCCCTGCGCCTGTACGAACTGGAGGAGCAGCTTGCCGCGCGGGATTTTGTGCGCGCGGGTAAATCGGTGCTGCTGAATTTTGCCCATGTGGCGGCGCTGCGTCCGGACTTCGGCGGGCGAATGCGGGTGACGATGTCCAACGGCGAGGTGGTGGTGGCGTCGCGCCAGTATGTGCCTGCCCTCAAGGCAAAGTTGGGGCTGTGAGCCCTATACCGGAAAAGGAGTGTTTGCTGTGAAAAAATTTTTTGATATCGTAATGCCTGTAAAGACGGCCGCATGCTATATTTTTACGGCCACCATGTGCGTGTATGCCGTTCTGGATCTGGTCTTCGGCTGGGGCGGTCTGCCCGATAACTACCTGTTTTCGTTTCTGCTGCTGTCGCTGGCGGGCGGCGTGCTGCAGATCGTCGCGTTTACAGAGCTTGTTATCAAAAGGTTGCGCTATACGCTGCGGCTGTTCGTATTTGCAGTGCCGTATCTGGCGGTGCTTTCGGCCATTGCCGCCGGGTTCGGCTGGCTGCCCGCAGCGCAGCCGGGCGCATGGGCGCTGTTTTTCCTGATTTTCCTGGCGGTGCTTCTGACAATGACGCTGGGGTTCGAATTGTATTACCGCATCAGCGGTAAAAAATACGACGGCCTGCTGGGCCAGTACCGCGCTTCCCGTACACGGGATGAAAACAGCCGGGGAGAATACTGATGCATGCGGCGGAAAGCCAGATGAAAGGAATGAAAAGTTTTCAACAAAAGGGGCCTGCGCGGTGGAAAACCGCACAGGCCCTTTCCGTTTATCATAAAGCTGCAGCCTCAGCTGTTTTTCAGGATGACGCGCTCCACAACATCGGCCACATCCTCGCATTTGTCGCAGCATTTTTCCAGGCGGTCGAACAGCGCCGTCCAAGCCATCACGTCCACGGGCGTGCTGGCATCCGCGTACAGCGTGTGCATGGCGTCTGTGTACAGCTTATCGCCTTGCTCCTCCAGGCCGTTTATCTCAACGATCTGGGTGTGGATGGTCTTGGATCTGCGGAAATTGGGAAACTCCTCCATCATGGTCTTGAGCGCGGCGCAGCAGTCTGCGATGACCTGTGCAAAAGCCTGCGCCTCGGGCCGCAGCGTGCGGATATTGAACATATACAGCCGCAGCAGAACATCCTCAATGCTGTCTGTCACGTCGTCGATGGTGCCGGAAAGCTCCATGATATCTTCCCGGTCAATGGGGGGCAGGAACTCACGCACAAGCTGTTCCATCGTGCCGTGCTTTGCGATATCGGCCGAGTGCTCGATTTTGTGCATAGCCTCGATATGCCCGGGCAGCGCCTCCGGCTCATAGTGGTCAAACACCGTGCAAAGCATGTCCGCCGCAGCGCAGGCGGAATTTACGCCGCCCACAAAGGCCTCAAAATAATCCGTTTCCTTTTTTCGTGCCATTTTCACGTTCTCCTTCCTATTCTCAGAACAGCCACATGAACAGCCGTGCCATCAAAAAGCCAATGGCCCCGCACCCGGGGAACGTCAGCGCCCACGTCAGCCCCATTTCCTTTACCACGCCCCAGTTCACGCTGGACAGCCGCCGCGCCGCGCCCACGCCCATAATGGCGGTGGTCTTGGTGTGCGTTGTTGAAACAGGGATGCCAGTCAGCGAGGAAAGCAGCAGGCAGGCCGCGCCCGCCATGTCGGCGGCAAAGCCCTGGTATTTTTCCAGCTTCACCATATCCATGCCCACAGCCTTGATGATGCGGTAGCCGCCGATGGAAGTGCCCAGAGCCATTACGGCACTGCACAATACCATCAGCCACAGCGGGATCTGGAAATTGGTGACGTTGTCCTGTCCGTTGGCCAAAAAGATGCCCAGCATGAAAACGCCCATAAACTTCTGGCCGTCCTGTGCGCCGTGCATGAACGCCATAGCCGCGCCGCCCGCAATCTGTGCGCCGCCGAAAAAGCCCGTGGTGCGCCGCCGGTCCATGTTTTTGCACAGGAACTCCACCAGCCTGGCCGCGGCCCAGCCGAATGCGAAGCCCAGCAGAGTAGACAGAACCAGGCCGTACAGGACCTTGATCCATTCGCCGCCGTTGATGCCCGCAAAGCCTCCGTGCAGCGCGATGGCCGCACCGGACAGCCCGGCGATCAGGGCGTGGCTCTCGCTGGTGGGGATGCCGAACCACCAGGCGGCCGTGGCCCATGCCACGATGGCTACGAGCGCCGCGCACAGCGCCGTCAGCGCGTCTGCGGTGTTGCCGCCGAAATCCACCATGTTGTAGATGGTGGCCGCGACGCTGGCGTTCACCATGGTCATCACCAGAACGCCCAGGAAGTTAAAGACAGCCGCCATTAAAATGGCGCTGCGCGCGCTCATCGCGCGGGTGGAAACACAGGTGGCGATGGCATTGGGCGCATCCGTCCAGCCGTTCACCAGCACCACGCCCAGCGTCAGCGCCACTGTGACGGCCAGAACCGGGTTCGCGGCAAGCTGCGCCAGAAATTCACTCAGGGAGATCGTCAAGCAAAGCCCTCGCTTTCTTTTTACAAAAAACTTACTATACCTTTACAAGTATAATGGCAGTTCCTGACAAAAGCCAGAGGGAAAGGACATGATTTTACATTTCCTTTACATAACTTGCCGAAAAAACAGTCTTTTCCGGGGTCCGGGCATAGAAAAGGCCGGACGGCACACAGAAAAAGCCGCGCCCGGAAAGAGCGCGGCACGTATTGCAGAAAAAGCAGAAAGGAAAAACGCTCGGAGAAAAGCCATTGTGCCTTTGCGAAGTAAAGTGCAAGCCACGCGGAGGGTGCCGCGAAACGGGATGGCGGCGCGCCCGCGGGCAAGTGCAGATGCTGTGTAGGGGTTCTGGTGCAGACAACCGCGCCGAAAGCACGGCCTCTGGTGCAAACACGCCCTTTTTTCATTCAAAACAACTCCGCGTCACCCTGCAGGGCTGACGCCGGGGCGTATAGAGAGCCGGCTCTCGAAGCGCGGTTCAGCACGGCATTAGGCGTTACAGCGGCAGGTCCCGCCGGCTGAACACGGCCGTGCCCAGCGCGTAAAAACCAAGCCCCAGCGCCAGCAGCACGGCCGCGCCTGCGTACGCGGCGCCGTCGCCGCGGAAAAGGCCGGTGGGGTCAAACAGGGTGAACACGGTGGCGTATTTCAATTTTTCCAGCCGGCCGCCCATGTTGGCCAGCATGCGGATGAGGAAAAACAGCACGGGAACGCCCGCGCCCAGCGCCACGGAAAGGCGGCTCTCGTTGAACAGGCAGGAGGCGAAAAAGCAGAACCCGCCCAGCGCCAGATGCAGGCACAGCAGCCCGGCGTTCACCACGAGATAGGCGGGGACATCCAGCTCGCCGGGAAACATCGCGGCGGCGCAGCCCACGGCCAGCGCCGTACAGTAGGCGGTAAGCAGCGTACCGCCCGCAATGAGCACCAGCGCCTGGGTGCGCGCCACCCGCGCCCGGGTGTTGGGCGAGGCCAGCAGATAGGCCATGCTGCCCGTGTCCACCCAGCGCGCGACCAGCCGATTCGCCGCCAGAATGGAAAAAACCAGAGGCAGAAGCAGCAGCAGAAAGCCGTACAGATAGTTGATGAGGAACCCGCCCAGCGAGCTGCTGCCCGCCTGCATGCCCACCATATTCATGAGCTGAGGCATGGCCGTCACGATCTCGTCCAGTGTGGCGTTGAGCTTGGGGTCGAACATGGCTGTGATCATGGACACATACAGCGAAAGCACGGCCGCAAAAACCACCCATGTTTTCCACAGCGATCTTGCGCTGCGCCGGAAAAGCACACCATTCATCAGCTTTACGCCTCCTTTCCGTAATAGTGCAGGAACACGTCCTCCAGACTTTGGCGCGGCGCGTCGATGGACGTCACCGGAAAGCGGGCCATCGCGGCGGTCAGAGCGGACATGCCGTCCCGCACGCGCACCGTCACCGTGCAGCCCTGCGCAGCCTGCACCCGCAGGCCGGGCGCGGCCGCAAAAGCTGCCGCGGCATCCGGTGTGGAAAGCGTGACGGAATAGGTGCGGCTGCGACGCGCCTTCAGTGTGCCGATCTCCTCCACGGCGGCCAGGCGCCCCTCCCGCAGAATCCCCACGCGGGCGCAGGTGCGTTCCACCTCCTCGAACATATGGGAGGACATCAGTACGGTCTTGCCGCGCTGCTTTTCCTCCAGGATCAGGTCGATGAAGCGGTTCTGCATCAGCGGGTCCAATCCGCTGGTGGGTTCATCGAGGATGAGCACCGCCGGGTCATGCATCAGCGCGCATACAATGGCCACCTTCTGCTTCATTCCCTTGGACATGCGCCGTATCCGGCCCGAGGCGTCCAACTCAAAGCGCTCGCAAAGCTCTCCGGCGCGGCCCGTGCCCCGCATGCCGCGGTAGGCGGCCAGAAAGCGGATGAACTCGCCGCCGCGCATATCGTCGGGCAGGGCGGGCTCGCCCGGAATATAGCCCATATTTTTTTGAATGGCCGCAGTCTGTGTGCGGCAGTCAAGGCCGTTGATCGTGCAGGTGCCGGAATCCGGCGCAAGGAACCCCATCAACTGGCGGATGGTGGTGGTTTTTCCTGCGCCGTTTGGGCCAAGAAAGCCGAACACCTCTCCCTGCTCCACGGCGAACGAAACGTCGAACACGCCGTGCCCGCCGCCGTAATCCTTTGTGATGTGCGAAAGCGCGATCACGCTCATAAATATTCCTCCTTGTAGGCGATCTTGCGGAACATTTCTTCCCAGCCGCTGTAATCGGCCAGGATATCCTCAAGCCGCAGCGGCACGCCGGCGCGCTGCTTTTCGTTCATGTAGCCCTCGGTCATCCAGGTCAGCATGCGCAGAAGCTGGGCAGGGTCCACACCGGGACGGAATTTGGAAAAATCGATGTTGGAAAAATACTGCGCGAAGCTGCCGGTGAGGTCCCCGTTCAGCCTGGCCTGTACCGCGTCGGAAACAGCCTCGCCCCGGGAGTAGAAGGCGCGGATGGAAAATTCCAACAGATAAGGGCAGCGCGTCAGCAGTTCCAGCTTGGCCCGTGCGCCGATGTGCATCAGCTCGAAAAAATCCGTCACGCCGTCCAGCTTCTGCCGCAGCACCTGCCCGCGCACCTGCTCCAGCGCATAGTCGTACAGATACAGGTACAGCGACTGCTTGTTGCGGAAATAGTAAAACAGAAGCCCCTTAGAGATGCCTGCCTTAGCCGCGATATCGTCGGTGGAGGCGTGCTTGTAATCGTTGCGGGCGAACACCTCCAGCGCGGCGTTCGTAATGCGCGCCTGCTTTTCCGGAGACAGTGTGAAAAATTTTTCGTTCAAGGCAGTCCCTCCCGTTCCGCCGCAGGTTTGACCGGCCGGTCAAGTTTCATTATACGGCATTGACCGGGGCGCACAAGCCCCCTGACAGATTAATTTTGTATTAAGACGCATAGCGGCGCGGCGGGATGCCTCCGGTCCGCCGGCCGCGCCCTCCTTCCTGCGGAGAGGAAGGACCGCCCCGCAAAAAAATTTACAGATCGTTTTCTCAGCCATTTTCCGGGGCGCGCGGCGGCACAGAGCGTCAGAGCGTTCAAAAAAGCGCTCCGGAAGCAAAACGGGCAGATCCGGCCGCCGAACGGGGCGCACGGGAACGGCGTGCGGCGTCATACCATAAAGCAGGCGGCCGGGCGCTTGCGGCCCGCGCCGCGATCAACAGAAAGGAGCGATTGAAGACCATGAACGAAAACGACCTGCAAAACGCAGGGCAGAGCTGCCGCTGCCATCTGGCCATTGCCACAGTGCCGATGCAGCGCTTTGAACAGATCTATCCGGTGTCCGAGGCGTTGTGCCGCGGCACGCTGTTCGCGGCGCTGGACCTGCCGTTTTGTTCCCCGGAGGTGCGGTATGAACACTGAATGCACCTGTGTATCCAAGGTGGAGCGCGAACTTGCCCAGCTCAGCTTTGCAATGGACGACCTGCGCCTGTTTCTGGACACGCACCCCTGTGACAAAGCGGCCCTTGCGGCCCACGAGGAAGTGCGCGCCCGGCGCGGCATCGCGGTAAAGCAGTACGAACGGCTCATCGGGCCTGTAAACTTCTATGACGCAGGCGGCACGTGTACCTGGAACTGGACGTGCGCGCCCTGGCCGTGGGAAACGGAGGACGAAAACGATGTGGAGCTATGAGAAACGCCTGCAATTCCCGGTCAGGATCAAAACGCCTAACGCGGCGGCGGCAAAGGTGATCATCACCCAGTACGGCGGCCCGGACGGCGAGCTGGGCGCGAGCATGCGCTATTTGTCCCAGCGCTACACCATGCCCTGGCGCGGTGTGGCGGGCCTGCTGACGGATATCGGAACCGAGGAGCTGGCCCATCTGGAGATGGTGAGCGCCATTGTATACCAGCTGACAAAGGGCCTTTCCGCGGACGAGATCAGGCGGCAGGGCTTCGACACCTATTTTGTGGACCATACGGCCGGCGTGTGGCCCCAGGCGGCGGGCGGTACGCCGTTCACGTCCATGTGCTTCGCCAGCAAGGGCGACGCCATCACGGATCTGCACGAGGACATGGCAGCAGAGCAGAAAGCCCGCACCACCTATGACAATATTCTGCGTCTGGTGGACGACCCGGACGTGATCGCGCCCATCCGTTTTCTGCGTGAACGGGAGATCGTCCATTTCCAGCGCTTCGGCGAGGCGCTGGAAACCGTCAAGGACACCCTGGACAGCCGCAATTTTTATGCCGTCAATCCCAGCTTTGACCGCTGACCAGCCAAAAGATGCGCGGAGGCCGCAAGGCCTCCGCGCCAGACTGTCGAAGGTGAATTATACTATCAAGTGCAACACTTTAGGGGAACAAAAAGAAGTCCATACAGAACCCTGGTAGAATGAAGTTACCACACCACCAAACCACCGGAGGGAACTGTATGAACTATCATCATCTTACCATAGAAGAGCGCA
>NZ_JAFOIN010000053.1:0-49503 GCF_017421385.1 Ruthenibacterium sp.
GAAACCCCCACAAGAAAAGGCGGTACGCTACCCCTCCACGGGGCGCATACCGCCTTTTCTTGTTATCCAGCCCTCCGGCTGTATCGGTTGAGCAAAAGTCCGCGTGGGATTGATGTGGTATCTTTAACTTTGGGAAACTCCCGCCTCCCATTTGCTCACCGCCTGACGGGAAACATCCATCAAGTCTGCAAGCTGTTCCTGGGAAAAGCCTTTTTCCCGCCGCAGCCGCACAAGGTTATCCGCAAAGATCATATTGATCTCTCCTTTTGTTTTTGATGGACTTATCATAGCCTGTTCCCCTTTCTGTGCGCCACCAACCTGCGCCTTGCAATTTGTCAACCGCAGGTTGCGTGTGCTTTTTCTGCTCTTCACAAAGCAAAAAGGGCCGCGCCGTGGCGCGGCCCGCAAAACAAGCGGGGAGTGCGGTCAGCGGTTCATCTCGCTCACCGGGCCCGTGGCGTTGTGCTCCCGGATGATGCGGTCGATCTCCTTGAAATCGGAAGAAGGCAGATCGCCCGGCACTGTGTTTTTGACGCTGGATGTGGCGTTACCGAACTGCATGGCTTTCTGTGGATCGCCGTATTTTAACAGGCCGAACAGCACACCCGCCACATAGGCGTCGCCGGAACCGATGCGGTCAATGACGTCGATGTTGGTATAGGGCGGCTCCGTGTAAAACGCGTCCTGCTGGGCGGAATACAGCACCGAGGTGAAATTGTGCTTACGCGGGCTGAGGACCGTGCGCTGGGTGGTGGCGACAATTTTCACGCCGTACTCCTGCGCGTAACTTTTCATGATGTCCTGCAGCTCTCCGGTTTTTTGGAACATACGGCGGCTGGTCTCTTCAGAAACGAACAATACATCCACCAGCGGCAGGATGCCTTTGATGGTCTCTCGTGCTTCGTCTTCACCCCACAGGTTCGCACGGTAGTTCACGTCAAAGGAGATGAGCGCGCCGTTTTCCTTGAATTTTTTCAGCACCTGAATGGCCACGTCGCGCGTGCCCAGCGCCAGGCTGATCCCGCTTAGATGGAACATCCGCGCGGAAGAAAACGCCTCGGCCGGAATATCGTCCATCGTAAGGCCGCAGACGGAAGCGTTGAATCGGTCATACACGATGGTCGGCTTGCGCGGCGCGGCGCCCATCTCATAATAATAGATGCCGAGGCGTGCGCGCGGGTCGTCGTCATACGTTAAAAAATCATCCGACACGCCGACAAAGCGGATGCGGTTTTTGATGAAGGTCCCCAGCTCGTTCTGCGGCAAGCGAGAGATGATGCCCGTTCGCAGGCCCATGAGCGCTACGCCGGAGGCTACGTTCAGCTCCGCGCCGCCGGCGCGCTTTTCAAAAATGTCCCCATCCACGATGCGGGCATGACGCGGCGGCGAAAGCCGCAGCATGATCTCGCCGAAGGTAATGAGGTCGAACGCCTTTTTTTCCATAGGAAAGCCCTCCATACGGTTATTTTCAATTTCAGTATAGCATAAAACTCCGCGCCTTGCGAGAAGGTTTTGCATTGTGGAACGTGCCTCCCGCCCGCCGCATCAGCACTGTGCAACTCTTGCGCGGGCGGGTTGTAAAAGGTGCGGAAAGGGCACCATGCGGTTTCTTTCTTTTGCTGCGCATGCTATAATAAAAATGTATTGAAAATTTACAAAAGAGCCGGAGCGGCCCGAAGCGGGGTTGCTCCACAAGGTCAAAAAGGAGAGGTTTTTTTGCAGAACAAGGACGAAGCGCTGGGCACACAACCCATTGGCAAGCTGATGCTCAGTCTTGCCCTGCCGGCCGTTGCCGCGCAGTTCATCAACATGCTGTACAATATCGTGGACCGGATCTATATCGGCAACATCCCCGGTACAGGCGCACTTGCGCTGACAGGTGTGGGCGTTACGTTCCCCATCATCCTGCTGGTCTCGGCCTTTGCCGCATTCGCCGGAATGGGCGGCGCGCCGCTGGCTTCCATCCAGCTGGGCGCCGGCAACCGTGAAGGTGCGGAAAAAATTCTGGGCAACTGCTTTTCCATGCTTCTGGTGCTGTCTGTTACACTGACAGTCATTTTCAGCATCTTCAAAACGCCGCTGTTGTATATGTTCGGCGCCTCCGACGCCATCATCGGCTATGCGGAGGACTATATCTCCATTTACCTGGCGGGTACTATTTTCGTACAGCTTGCTCTGGGCCTCAACACTTTCATCAGCGCACAGGGCCACGCCACCGTTGCAATGCTCAGCGTGCTCATCGGCGCGGTCATTAACATCGTGCTGGACCCGGTGTTTATTTTCGTGTTCGGCATGGGCGTTTCCGGCGCGGCGCTGGCTACCATCCTTTCTCAAGCCGTCAGCGCCGCGTGGGTGCTGCGCTTTTTGTTCAGCGCAAAAAGCGGCATACGCATCCGGCGCGGGAACATGAAGTTCGAAAAACGTGTGGTTGGCAAGGTCATCGGGCTGGGCATCGCTCCTTTCATCATGCAAAGCACCGAGAGCCTTGTGAATATCACGCTGAACGCCGGACTGCAGCGCTACGGCGGCGACCTGTACGTGGGCAGCATGACCATTATGCAGAGCGTGATGCAGATGCTCGTCATGCCCATCCAGGGCATCACACAGGGCGCGCAGCCTATTATGAGCTACAACTACGGCGCCAAGAATTACAGCCGCGTGCGCAAAACTTTCAGCCTGCTGCTCAAGGTAATGCTGCTCGTTACCGTCTCGGGCTTTGCCCTGGCCGCGCTCCTTCCCGGCGTGCTGGCGCGCATGTTCACTCAGGACGCGGAGCTGATAGAAATCGTTAAAAAGATGATGCCCATTTTCTTCGGCGGCATTTGGGCCTTCGGCGCGCAAATGGCCTGCCAGACCACCTTTATGGCGCTTGGCCAGGCCAAGATCAGCCTGTTCCTGGCGCTGCTGCGCAAAGTGGTGCTGTTGGTGCCCCTGGCATTGCTGCTGCCTGTTGTCATGGGCGGCAATGTGCTGGGAATCTATATTGCCGAGCCTGTGGCCGACGTGATCGCCAGCTTTACCACGTTGTCCCTGTTCCTCATCAAGCGCAAAACGCTGCTGCCCGACGGCGGCGCACCCGCAAAAAGCAAATAACCCGACGCTTATTTTCAAACGACGGAGGCTGCCGTGAAGCACGATTCCTTTAAAACTTATCTGCACTGGGGGCTCACTGCCTTCGGCGTTGTCGCGTTGAGCATCCTGTTCTTTTTCTCTCTGTTCAAGGTGGGCGCGCTGGTGCATTTTTTCCAAACGCTGCTGGGCATTTTAATGCCGTTTGTGTACGGGCTGGCCATGGCTTATCTGCTGACTCCGGTGTTCAACTGGCTGCACGCTCGCTTTGCGCCCGCGCTGCAAAAACACGTAAAAAATCCACGCCGTACTGCCCGCGCCGCAAAATTTCTTTCCACGACGCTTTCGGTGCTGCTGGCGCTGCTGCTTGTAGCCGCGCTGCTGTGGATGGTGCTGCCGCAGGTGATCTCCAGCATCGTCGGGCTGGTGGAATCCAATCTGCTGACGAACAGCATCCAGAACGTGACGGGCTGGATCGAGGACACGCTTCAGAACAACCCGCAGTTCGAAGCTGCCGCACAGCGGGTATATGCCGAAGCCGTGGCAGCTCTCACCGCATGGGTAAAAACGGACATGCTGCCCCAGCTGACGAACCTGATGAGCGGGCTGCTGGGCACCCTGACCTTTTTCAAGAATGTATTCATCGGCATCATCATCGCCATTTATGTGCTCAACAGCAAACAGCTTTTTGCCGCACAGGCCAAAAAATTGCTGTACGGCTGCCTGAGCACCCGCCGCGCCAATATCGTGCTGGATAACGCACGTTTTACTCACCGGGTATTCGGCGGCTTCATCAACGGCAAGCTGCTGGATTCCCTCATCATCGGCATCCTGTGTTTTGTCGGGATGACAGCGCTGCGCATGCCGTATGCGATGCTCATCAGCGTGGTGGTGGGCGTAACGAACATCATCCCGTTTTTCGGGCCGTTTATCGGTGCCATTCCCAGCGGGCTGCTTATCCTTCTCATCGACCCGCTCAAGGCGCTTTACTTCGTGCTTTTTATCCTTGCGCTGCAGCAATTCGACGGCAATATCCTGGGCCCAAAAATTCTGGGCGATTCCACCGGCCTTTCCAGCTTTTGGGTGATGTTCGCCATTCTGCTGGCCGGCGGGCTGTTCGGGTTTGTCGGCATGGTCGTCGGCGTGCCGCTGTTTGCGGTGCTGTACAGCATCCTCTCCGGGCTGGTGTGCCATTCGCTGCGCCGCAGGGGCATGCCGGAGGAAACACAGGCCTATTATGAACTGGACCATGTGGATGAGCGCACACACGACATCCTATACAATGAGGCTCCGGCCCGACCGGCCGCGGGATCTGCGGACAGGCCTGAATGACCGTCTGTCCGCTTTGAATTGAAAATCGGGGATGTATGATACATCCCCGATTTTATTTTTCCACTTTCCGGCCGTGCGCTCCGTTTTTTTATACCCGCCAGCCTTCGCCCGCGTTACAGCACCCTTTCCATCACCACAGCCGTATAGCTTCCGTTGTTCACTTCCTCGCCTGTGCGCACAAAACCATTCTTGGTCCAGAATGCCTCGCTTTGGCAGTTTCCTTTGGCAAAGCCCAGCCTGGCACGCCTCAGACCCTGCCGTTTCAAAAAGCAGAGGCACTCTTCGATGATCGCCGTTCCCGTCCCTTTTCCCTGGCTGGCGGAATCCACCATGAAAAGGCCGATGAACGCAGTCTCATCATTGGGATATTTGAGGATCAGGTCCATAACGGCTGTCAGCATACTGCCGTCAAAAAATCCAACGTAAAATTTATCTTCTCCGCTTTTCCCCGGCGGCAGAACTTTCATATCCTCCCGGATGCTTTCCAACGTTACACACGGCGGACAATATTTGTAAAATATGGGATTTCCCGCCGAAAGGCGGTACACTGCGCCGACATCGCTGTCACACAGCCTTCTGGCGCCATACCTCGAAGATAACCCGGCGGGCTCCATCCTTTCCCCTTCTTTCTCACCTATGGCTTCATGCTGCTCCGGCTGGAAAACAGGCAGGGCCGCCGCAAATGCGGCGGCCCTGCCTGTATCCGTCTGTTCAGCTTTTTCCCGTATTGCGGCGGTATGCCATGTAACTTTCCAAAATCACCGTCGCCGCCACCGCGTCCAGCACATCCTTACGCCTTTTGCCGTAAGTGCCGTTTTCCGAAAGGATGTTCGCCGCGCTTACGGTCGTCTGCCGCTCGTCCCACAGCTCCACGGGAATGGGCACAATGGCCCGCAGCGTATCGGCCAGCTTATGGCTCTTCTGGGCGCGCGGGCCCTCACTGCCGTCCATGTTTTTCGGCAGGCCGATGACGATCATCCCCACCTCATATTCGCGGCTGGCGTACACGATTTTTTCCGCCACCTTGGCCAGACTCTTCTCCTCGATGATGCCGATGGGACTGGCCAGGAACTCGGTGCGGTCACACACAGCAAGGCCCGTTCGGGCATCGCCGTAATCCACTGCCATGATCTTCATTGCATTCTCCCTTCCTGCATGCTTGTATCTCATGCGGAATATACCTTTTATCATACAGGATACGGATGGTTTTTTCAAGCTGCGGCACACCCTGAAGCGCTCTATTTGCCGCCCCGCGCCCGCACACGCAGGCCCGCGATGATATTCATGAGCGACGCCACACAGATAATGCCCAACGCAATTGCACCGGCCTCGGTGAGCACCCGCTGGGCATACTGGCCGAACGCCTCATACTGCCCGCGCACAAGAAAGCTCATCATATAATATAGGTCGCCGCCTGGAATCAGCGGAATGAGCATGGGAACCAGCAGCATGATGACCGGCGCCTTGACGGCGCGCGCCAGCAGCTCGCTGGCCAACGCCGCCGCCAGCGTGGCGAAAAACAGGCCCGCAAAAATATCCAGGCCGTTACAGGTGCAGGCCAGATACACCGCCCACGCCAACGCGCCGCCTCCGGCGGCCAGCAGCAGCTTGCGCCCGCGGATATTGAACAGCACGGCAAACCCAACCGAGCCGATGCAGCCCATAAGCGTCTGTACAAAATACCAAGCCATTTTCATCCCCCCATCCGCATCAGCACGGCTGCAAAGCCGATGGCAATGGCCAGAGCCTTGAGCACGGCCTCGCTGAGTCCCAGAAGGCCGGAAATGGTATCGCCGTTAATCATGTCCCGCAGCGAGGTCGTCAGCGCAATGCCCGGAATGAGCAGCATGATGTTGCCGATGATGATCTTATCCGGGTTCTGGCCCAGGCCGAAGCCCACCATCAGCATGACGGCCAGTGCTGCCAGCGCGCTGGCCAGCATACTCTGCAAAATACCGTTGAGCCGCAGCCGCTGGCAAAAGCGCAGCGCGCCGAACAGCAGCATGCCCGAAACGGCCGCCGTCGCAGCGTCGCGTAACGTGCCGCCGAAAAAGGCGGAGAACGCCGCTGAGATAACGGCGTACATGGCGCACTGGGCGGCGTCCGGGTAAGCCGGGGCATTGCGTACCTCCTCCACCGCCTGCCGGAATTTTTCCGGCGGCAGCGGGCCTGCACACAGTCTGCGCGAGAGCGCGTTCACCCGTTCCACACGGCCCAGGTCCGTATCCCGCGCGCGGATGCGCCGCGTTTGTGTAAGTGCGCGCCCCTCCGGTGTGCGCACCGTCAGCACGATGCTGGACGTGATGGTAAAAACGTCCGCCTGCGCAAAACCATACACCATACACAATCGGGTGAGGGTATCCTCCACGCGCATCACCTCGGCACCGCTGGTCAAGAGCAGTTCACCCATGTCCAGAATGCACGCCAAAAGCGCGCCGTCCTGCGTTTCCGCCGCGCCCGGCGGCGCGGCGGCCTGTCCCTGTGCCATGCGTTTCCCCTCCGCAAAATCCACAATTTTTCCGGCGGCATCCGCGGGCGCGGGGCCCGCGTGAACCACACAAAGCGCGGCACAGCGTGCCGCGCTTTCTGTTTTTACTCCGTGATCTCCAGCACCAGGTGTTCAATGGCCGTATGCCGGTTCATATATACCACATTCAGACGGCCGTCCCTGTCCCTGCACATGGCGGGCTGGCATTTATTTCCCGGCGCGGCGGCCAGTTCGATAAGGTTTTTCCAGGTTTTTCCCTCATCCTTCGAATAGGCCAGCGTCAGCGGGCTGCGCTCGTGCCAGTCTGCCACAGGCGTGTCGTTGTAGGCCATCAGGATGGTGTCTTTGTCCCAGCTGATGACATCGATCTTCGATTCGTTATTGAGGATGGTGGTGGGCACAGGCTGCGTCCAGGTTTTGCCGCCGTCCCGGCTTTCGGCTGTATACGACACCAGTGATTTCACGCCCGCGCCCCAGCCCGTACTGCCCGGACAGGTACGCGTGAACATACGGATGGTGCCGTCCGGCCGAAGGCAAAGCGCCGGCTCCCGGATGAGATTGCCGTCGTCCGCAGAGAGGATGGGGCCTTTTTCCCATGTCTCGCCGTCGTCGTGGGAAAGATAGATGCGAACTGCGCCGAAGTATTTATCCGGAAGCTCACTGCTTGTGGAGGCGAACACGATGGTGCCGTCATCCAGCAGGACGCTGTCGTTGGAGGCGTGGCCGCTCTGGATGCCTGCGGGCTGCGCCGGCTCCCATGTGCGGCCGCCGTCCTTCGTTTTGCGTGTCCACAGCTCGTCCCGGCCGTTGCACCAGGTGGTGAAGTTCACCTCGGTGTCCAAAAATTTTGCGAACAGGAGAATGATCTCCCCCTTTTTGTTTTTGAGAAACACCGGGTCATGGCAGCAATAACGGATGTCACAGCCCACGGCGTCCGGGTTCGACCATTCTTTTGCGCCCGGCTCCAGCACAGACACCCAGTCTTTGGCGTCGCGGCCCATGGGGTCGCCGTTCCACTGCAAAAAGCCACCGTTCCATACGGCCAGCAGATTGCCGTTGTCCGCCAGCGTCAGGCTGGGCATATGATAGCACTGGCGCTCGTCGAACCACTCGACGACCCACTTTCTGTCTATGATCTTTGCCTGCATCATATTTCTCCTTTTTTAACAATGGGAAGCTTGCTGGGGCAGCAGCCGCCCTGAATTTCTTTGCGTTGCCGGGCCGGCAGGGTTTTCTTTCCGCAGTTTTTTAACAACGGAAAGTGCTTTGCGGCCAACGGCTCTTCCGTTTTTGGCAAATATATTTTTGTTTATGCGGAAAAACACCCGCGTTCAAGCCCCCGGCGCGGCCTGCTTCGCGGAGCGCATGGCCCCGCGGCACAGCAGCACCGTGCCCACCTGGGTGAGCGTCAGCACAAGCAGGCTCCACACCTGCACGCCCACATCCTCGCCCACATATACGTTCATAACGATGATGATGGAAAGCCCCACACAGCGCCCAAGCTCCAGAACGGTATCGTTGACAGCCAGCAGCTCGGGCCGGTGGTCGTCCATCTCGGGCACCAGCTGCATCATATCCAGAAAAGTGCTGTATGTGGAATTCTCCAGAAAGCCCGCAAAAAACGAATTGACCACTGTATATAGAATAACCGTCATCGGGCTGAGATGCAAGATGCAAAGTGCGGCAATGCCTGTGAGCACCGCTACCGCGATACCCATATACCGCACCCGGTTCGCCAGTGAAAGGATGCGGCTGGCGATGACGTAGGAAGCGATGGCCGCCGCGGCTGAAAGGAAGGTATTGAAGCCCACCAGCAGCTCATTTTTCACCATCTGGTACAAAACGATACTGAGGATGAACGTGAACGCACCTTCTCTCACCCCTTTGCAGCCCTGCGCAGCCAGGCTGTACAGCAGATGCCGGTTGCGTCCAATGGCGCGCAGCGTGCGGGGATAGTCCACCTTATGCGCGCCCGCCATACGGCGCTTGGGCAGCCGCAGCGCCAGCGCACAGGTGACGGCGGACACAGCAAACGACAGCCCGAACACCGCCATATAGCCCCGCGTACCACCCACTGCGTCGATGATGAAACCCGCCAGCAGCGGGATGGTGAGGTTGACGACGTTGGCACAGATGTTTACAATGGCAAGGCCGCTGTCCCGGTTGGAAAGGTCTGTGGAATCCGACAGCAGATGGCCGTAGCTCAGCCAGTAGCAGCCGTCCGCAAGACCCGCCAGAAGCCCAAGCCACAAGTGCCAGCGCGAGGCGTTGTCCCCCAGCACGATCAGCAGCAGATACAGCACATTGTAGCCCAAAATACCCAGCACCGCTGTCACGCCGGAATCCGTGCGCTGCAAAAGCCCTGCCGCCAGCAGCATGGCCGCCGCGCTGCCCAGGAAAAACGTAGCGTTATACATCACCACGACCTTTACGTCGCCCGTCTGCCCCAACAGCATCGTATTGATAAATACATGGGGCAGGCCGTAAAACACCAGAAAACACGCATGCACCGACAAAAAACGGTAAAATCCGCCGCCCAGCGTCTCGCCGTTCACCAGCACCTTCAGATAGCCAATAAATGCCCTTATTTTTTTGCTCATGCCGGGGTCTCCCCTTCCGCCCCCGGCGCGGGCATGCGCAGCAGAACAGCTTCCATGCTGGGCACATCTACCGGCACCCGAACGCCTGTTCCCACCGCTTCACACACAGCGGCCTGCGGCGCGGCCTGTTCCACGTACGAACGCCAGACCTCCGCGCTTTCCGGCGCAGTTCCCGCAGAAAACGCCAGCTCCACAGCGTCGGCATCATCCGTGCTGCCGTTTACAAGGTAGACATCCAATCCCCCGTCCTGTACAAAGCAGTACGGCTCCAGATACGGCGCGCCGCACACCAGCGGAAACGGCGCGCCCGCTGTGCGCAGCACGTCGTGAAGCACAGCCTGGCGCATGCTGTTCAGCAGCATGGGCGGGATGGATACAGAGCTTTCAAAATTCCCGAAGGGATAGACGAGTACGCGGCCGTCCACCACCGCCTGGCCGTGGGCGGTACGGCGGCGGAAGGAATCGTACAGCGCAGTATATTCGTTCACCTGTGCGCCCTGCGCATAGGTCACATCCAGCGCGTCGCTGCACGAGACGATGGCCGAGGCCCGTGCGTTTTTACGCCCGCAGTAGGTCTTGCCGTTCGTCACCTGCTCATAGGCGTAGCCGCCGTCGTTTTGGCGCAGCCAGCGCACGCTCTCAATGCCCGCAAGGCGGCCAAGTCCCATTTCGCACAATGTCCAGGCCGCGTCTCCGTTCAAAATAACGAAATTATTAGCGAACAGCCGCGCCAGCGTTCCCGCATCCCAATTGCGCAGCACCTGGCCGGATGCCGCCACTATCTGACCCGTCAGTTCGGGGCTGCCGGTGTAAGCATAGGGCACGCCCATGGCGGGCAGCAAGCCGGCAAAAAACGCCTCCTGCGGATACAGCTCCTCCATGGAAGAACCTTCCCGCGTGTGCAGCGTGTACGAAGAACAGGGGCTGTACAGTACGTGCACCCCCAAGCGCTCCTCTTTGAACACACCGCTGCGGGTCAGGGCATTCAGATAGGGCTTTGTACGGTGCAGCATCTGCTGATAGCCATCCTCCCAAACGATGCCGTTGCCGTTGAGGTCATACAAGTCGATGGTGATGCCCGCCAGATCCAGCGGCAGTGCGCTCAGCAGCTGGAAACGCGTGAACCGGCGGGATTTCGAAAACAATGAGAACGGAAAGTTTTCCAGCTCCGGGTATACCTCGGTCTCCGATGGGAGCATTGCACGGGTGAGCATAGACACCATATTGAATCCGTGCAGATAGTTCGACGGGGAATTTTCCTGATATCCGGGCAGATGCACACGGTCCACAGGCGGGCGTCCAGCCGCAAGCGTGTGCAGCAACGCATGCCAGTCGCGCCCCTCGGCGGCGTGGATGTGCGGAGCCGAGCTCATGAGGCCCACCTTCGCCTGCTTTGACGCAGCGCGCACCGCCTGTCCGATGGCGCCGGCGGCGCTGAGCATCGTCTCGCGGCTTACATCCAGCCATATCTTCCGATAAGGATGCGGCTCGCCGGGACGCAGCACGCCTGCCAGAAATTCTTCCCGCGTCAGCGGCTTGCCCGCGCGGGCGCTGTACAGCTTCATATGCTCGTCACAAAAGCAGCCTCCCCACGCAAGAGGCTCGTGGTTATGCAGACGGAAGTCGTCCTCCACCCAAAGGATGGAGGGCTCCAGCTCCGCATAGCGCGCGTACAGCCGGGCGATGTATTTCTGCCATTCGCCGCACAGCGGGCAGACGCACAGCTTCGCTTCATTTCCCTCCACATCCACCATGGGGCGAAAGTTCTGCTCCGGCCGCAGCGTTTTGCCAAGGTCCGCGTGCATGACGCTGTGCCACTGGTTAACAGACATCGTAACACCTTTTTCAGCCAGCAGCGCGCTGATTTTGCGCATCATTGCAAGATACACGTCCTGCTCGTCAAAGCTCATATGGCCGGTGTTGATCTCCTCCACGTTGGCGAATACAGCCACGTCGTCGATATCCGCCTCGTCCACATAGCGCAGCAGCGCCGGGATCTCCTCGGCATCGTTGAAGCCGGGGTCGCAGCAGAAGCGGAAAATATATTGAAATGGATCTTTTTTCATAGGGCGGCAGCCCTCCTGTCTGTGAAATGCGGCCGCGCCGCGCGCGGCAAAAAGAGTCAGCCCTGTTCTACGGGCACGCCGTAGAACGAGAGCATGGGCATGCGCATGCAATCGCTTGGGATGGCCGCGCCCGGGTTCATGCGCCATGCGCCATGCAGGCGCGCATCCGCGCCAAGCGGGCGTTCAAAAGTGATGGTCAGGCTGTCCGCGCCCGTCTCATACGCTTTCGGGGCGGCAAGGCCCTGCGCGTCCTCGGCTTCAAAGGGCAGCAGGGCCGCGGGCACGCCAAAGGGATTGAGCCAGTTGCGGATACGCGAAAAGCGAACCGTCACCGTGTCCGGGGCAGTCTGAACCACGGATTCCGGCTCCGGCGCCATCCAGTCCACATCGCGCCCGTAGCATTCGGCCAGCGCGGCGCGGGCGCACCGTTCCCCCACCACAAGATTGCCCTCTGAAGCATTGTGGATGAAGTCATACAGCGCAAGGTCCGCGGCCGGCACCACGGTCACATGCTCCAGCGTGTGCCACGCCTGGCGCTGCGCCTCACGCACCATGCCCCACTGGCGGTCCAGCTTTTCACTCGGGCCCTCCATGCAGCGGTTGAGCTGCACAGTGAGGAACGGCAGCTCCGGCTGGCCCAGCGCCGCGCGTGTGTGCCGCACGAAAGCCGCAAACCGCTCCAGATATGTCTGCGCGCTGTCCTCGTAGCCCTCGGCCTCGCCCTGATACCACAGCACCGCCCTGGGATGGATGTCGTAATCTGCCAGCATCTCCAGCATATTGGTGAAAAGCGCGCCGTTTTCCTCCGGGTTCCACCAGCGCAGCGGCGCGCCGCCGTAAGCGCATGGAACAAGGCCGATGGGATACCCCAGCTCTCGCTTGAGCCGCTTTGCGAAATGCAGCCACGGGCTGTGGCCCGGGTTGTGGTTCTCATAATGGCCGACGTGCAGGGCGTTCGTCGTCTCGCCCAGCGGATGAGTTGCAAGCTCCCACCGGGCGCTCGTGCGCAGCACGTGCACGCCCAGCTCAGGGTCGTCCGCTACCGGGTTTTTTGCGCGGCCCGCCGCATTGCTCTGCCCCGCGATGACGAACACATCGCCCACGCCCACATTGTGCACCATATCGCCGCGTGTGCAGGAGAGGCCGTCCCAGCCCTCGTAATCCATATACGTCTCAATGCGGTACAGCCCGCCCGCCGGTACCCGCGGAAAGGTTATCGTCCAGTTTTCGCTGTCCAGCACCGTACATTCCGTCCACGGAACGACGGATTCCCCTGTGCTCTCCAGCGCTACACGGGCCTTCACGGTCGTTTTCGCATGCGGCACGGCCGAAAATTGCAGCGGCAGCTCCTGCGACAGATGCACCAGATGATATTTTCCCTCCAGCCGAATGCACGCCGTACCGTCCGGCCCCTGCTGAAAGATCTGCCACGGGGCCGCGCCCCGCGTAATGGTCACGCCATAGTCCATCCTGTATCCCCTCTTTTTCTTTTTATCCAAGTCACCGGCTCTGCCGTCAGACATACCAGTCCGCGCTCGCCATGGGCCGCACGTCGTCCAGCGGGCGCGGCGCATGCACGCTGTGGATCCACCGCAGCGCCCCGTCCTGCCCGCGCCGCAGCACGCCGCACCCCAGAAGCCGTTCCACGGCTTCTTCACACAGCGCGCCTTGCGGCAGAACGCCGGAGCCGTCCGCCGCCCCGCGCAGGGCCTCCTCCGCCTGCGGGAAATCCCGCAGAAACTGCGGCGCAAGGTACAGTGTTCCGCCCGCAAAGTAAGCGTCGTAGGGATAACCAGCCTCACGCCTCGGCGTCAGCGCCAGGATCGTCATCATCGGGCCTGTGCAGGCGCGCACATCCTGCGAGCCATGGCACACTACGTCCACATTGTAGGCCAGGTGTATGTCTCCAATGCCGTTGTAGCGCACTGCCGAAGCAACAGCCCAGCCTTCCGCGTCCGTGCATACCTGTTCTTTATCCGGCGCATCCTCCTGCGCCGTGGTGTTTACACTGCCGTCTTCGTTCCAATAGGTGTTGAAGCGGAACTCCACCTCCTGCCCGGCCAGCGGGCGGCCGCCCGCCGTCAGGCGTGCGCGGAACGAATTGATATATCCGCTCCCGTCCGGCGCAAGCATCCGCTCCAGCGAGAGCTGCGCGGCGCGCGGCATATCGCGGGCGCACTCCGGTGCAAACACCTGCGCCTGGATGGTCATGTCATTCTCGCCAAAAGCGTTGTCGCCGCCCACATGGCCATACAGGCCAAGCCGCCCGCCGTCCAGCGCCAGCAGATAGGGCTGGTAGAGGAAATCGAACGGGACGTCCGGCTCGATGCGCGTCCAATTTTCACCGTAATCGTTGGAGAGTGAAAAGCATTTGTTGCGCCGGTAACCCACGATGCAGCCCCGCTGTGCGTCCCATGCAATGGTCTCGGGCACATACCCCCCCTGGGGGTCACGCACCGGGTCCCCGGGCGCGCCCGTGCAGATGGGGTACAGCGTGCCGTTCAGCCAGCCGTCCGGAGAGGGCGTGACGAACTGGCGCCCCACAGGCGTGCCCTGCACGTCTCCCGCGATGAAGAGAAGCCGTCCGTCGGGCAGTTCCACAAAATCAAATTCATGGGCGCCGATACCGGGCAGGATGTAATTCGGCGCGCTGAACTCGCGGCCATCCCTGCTGGTGAGAAAAAACGGCTGTATCTTGCTCTGGTAGGTCTCGCCGGGCAGCATGGTGTTGCGTGTGGCGCGCTCCCTGCCCGGGCCCCAGGGCGTTCCGTACAGGCTGGCCAGCACCACGAGCGTACCGTCCCGCAGACAGCGCACGCGCCACAGGTAGGGCGCAGTGCCTTCCAGCAGCCGGCGCACATCCGTCCATGTGCTGCCGCCGTCCCGGCTCTCCCGCACGCGGATGCAGTCGCTCCAGCCCGTGCGCTCATCGTTGTATCGCGGCACGTCGAAGCCCACGATGCGCCCATCGGGAAAGCCTGCGTTGCACAGCGAACCCTCCCGCCGCCCGCAGCGGCCCGTTTCGGTAAAATTCACACCGTCCGCAGAACGCATATACACCCGGTACGAGCGCTGCCGCGCGCTGCCGCCCTCCACGGAGCAATAAGAAACCGGCACGCCCGCCGCCTCGGCAAATTCCAGCCGGGGCGGGATGAAATCCGGATTTTCAGCTTCCAGCGTTTCGTCGAACGAAATACCGATGGAACCGTCTCCGTAGGGAAACGCCGTCACCCAAGCCACAAACCCGGGCCGTTTTTCCGGCGCATAAACGAGCTTTTGCTCAAAGTCCCCGCGCCAGGGGATGCTGTCGGTCAAACACGCCATCTCTCACACTCTCCTTTTGCGCGCCTGTGCGCGCCGCATTTTTTTGGGGGCCGGCGTCACCGCACCGCGCCCGCCGCCTCGTCGATCTGTTCTTCACGCTTGACGCCCACCAGAGCGCTCACCACGCCGGGCTGTGCCAGCGCCCAGCGCAGCGCGTGCTGTGTCATCGTCACACCCTCTGCCGCGGCTTCGGCCGCGCAGCGCTCTATCACATCATAGGTTTCGTCGGTGAAAGGCTTCATCCACTCCGGCTTTTCCGCCAGGCGGCTGCCCGCGGGCGCTTCCTGTCCCCGGCGGTATTTGCCCGTCAGCATCCCGCCCTGCAGGAGCTGGTACGGCACCACGCCCACGCCCTCTTTTTCACACAGCGGCAGCAGCTCCTCCAGCGCGCCGGTATTCAGCATACTCAGGGCAGGCTGGCACAAAGCCGGAGCCGGAACGCCCTCGTCCGCCGCCGCCGCCAGCAGCGCGGCCAGCTGAGCCGCTGTGTAATTGCTGACGCCCCAGGCGCGTATGGTGCCCGCGCGCAGCTCTTCCCCCATTGCGCGGGCGACGGCATGCGGCTCCGTATCGGGGTCGTACCGGTGCAGGTAATAAACATCCACATAGTCTGTGCGCATACGCGTCAGGCTGCGGCGCAGCTGAATGCGGATGGCCTCGGGGCTGGTATTTTCGTCCTCCGGGGCCTCCCCCACCTTCATGCCCACCTTTGTGGCCAGGATATAATCCCCGCGGCGGTGCGCCACGGCCTCGCCCACGATCTCCTCCGCCACGCCGCCTGCGCTGCCCGCATAACGGTTGTAGCCCTCGTACATATTGGCCGTATCGATGAAATTGACGCCATGCTCCTCCAGCGCGTACCGCACCAGCCGCGCCGCGTCAGGTCCGGCCACCGGGCTGCCGAAAGTCATGGTGCCCAGGCATATCCTGCTTGCCTGCATGTCTGTGCCGGGAATCGTCGTATACTGCATAGGGTCGCTCCTTTCCGCGGCTCATAACGCCGCCGCCATATCCTCCAGCCTTTGCAGCCGCGCCAGCAGGTCGGCCAATACGGCCGGCTCCACCTTGCCCGGCTCCCATGCGCTGGGCCTGCGGAAGCACCGCCCGGCATAGCCCCTGGCCCGCATCAGCTCTTCAAATGTATCGATAATGCCGTAGTTCCAGCCCACGGCCAGAAATGCGGTGAACTCATCCATCACCGGCTTCACGGCGTCCGCCCCGCCCGCGCGCACGCGCGCGTATACCTTTGCATATAAATCGGGCAGCAGATTCGCCCAGGTGCCGATGCATCCGTCCGCGCCGTACAAAAGGCCTGGCACCAGCATCTCGTCAAATCCAGAATACACCACTTTTTCCGGATATTCCAGCACCACACTGCGCAGAAGGAAAATATTCCAGTCGCTCATTTTGATGCCCGCCACGCCCGGGATGTCCAGCAGCATGCGCAGCTCCGGCATGCCTGCCGTCATGCCTGTGACGCCGGGGATATAATACACGATCACCGGCGCACCGGCGGCGGCCAGCGCCTTGTAATATTCTACGATCTGCGGCCACGGTTTTTTCGGGGGGATGCTCGCCACCGCATGCGCGCCCAGCGCAGCGGCCTGCCGCGCCAGCTCCACGGCCTGGCGCTGGTTTGTCTGGCCTACATGCACAATGGCCAGCTTGCCCGCGGCAAGCAGGCGCGGCACCAGAAGCGCCGCCGTTTCCAGCCGCTCGTCCTGCGTCAGATTGGCCGCGTCGCCCGTGCCGCCGTTGATGTACAGCCCTGCAACATCCGTTGCCAGCAGCCGGGTGAGGTTTGCCTCCAGTGCGCCGCGGTCCAGGCTGTCGTCCTCACCGCAGGGGTTCACGATGGGAGCCACCACGCCCCCGAAACGTGTCTTGTCGAATGCCATATTCTTTATCCTCTCCGCCGTAATGGCAAAACGAAACCGAAAAGGCCGGCGTCCGATGCTCCGCCGAGGACGCCATCGGGCCCGCTGCCTTTTCGGCCGTTTCCCTGTTCATTTTCGCTTGTCAGGGTACCGTTCCGTTTTTGCCCGCGCTCAACCGCGCAGGTCCTTCACCGCATGGATGAGGCCTTCGCACATGATGCGCATGCTCTCGTCGTCGATACCGCACCACCACGGGAACGAGAAACTGTTGTCCCACCAGGCGTCCAGCACCGGGCAGTCGTACGCGCCGCAGCCCTTTTTCTGGAACAGCGGGTAGCGATACAGCGGATAATACTGCACGATGGCGCGTACGCCGTATTTCTGTGTCAGCAGGTCCAGCAGGTCGTTGCGGTTTTTTCCGTATTTGCTTCCGTCGTAGTGCATGATGTACTGGTGGACGACATAGCGCCCTCCCTCAACGATGCCGGGGAAAGTGATCTCCGGCACATCCTTGAGCCATTCGCGGATCTTGCGGTCCTGTTCGATGAGGATCTCGTTATTGGCGATCACGCTCTTGAGCTGCTCGGAGCCAAGCGCACATTGCGCTTCGCCCAGGCAGAAGTTCTGCGGCCAGCGGTCTTCCAGGAATTCGTCCACGTTGCTCATGGCGGGAACCCAGTAGCGCTCACGTTCCCCCTGGAACGCGCACAGGCCGTTGTGACGGATGCCCGGCACGTTGTGAGCCACCTGGTCGTCACTGCACACAAACATGCCGCCCTCGCCCAGAGTCGTCATCGTCTTGGCCGCATGGAAGCTGAAGCAGCCAAAATCTCCGAAGGTCCCCACATGCTGGCCGTCGATGCGGCAGTCCAACGCCTGTGCGCAGTCCTCCACCACCTTGATCCCGTGACGCCGGGCGATGGCCACGATGCGCTTCATGTCGCAGGGGATGCCCAGCAGGTGAACGGCCACCACAGCCTTGGTCTTGGGCGTGATCTTACGCTCGAAATCATCGGGGTCGATGGTCCAGGTATCCTTATTGATGTCTGCCCAGACGATATGTGCGCCAAGATCGCCGAAGGGAATGGCCGACGCACAGTAAGTATACGCGGGCACGATGACCTCGTCGCCGGGCTGAATGTGGCAGAAGATAGCCGCCAGCTTCAGCGCGTTGGTACAGTTGTTTACGCCGAAGGCATACTTCGCACCCACGAATGCGGCGAAGTCCTTCTCGAACTTTTCAAGATATTTGCCCTGCGTCTGGCCCTCCGCATTGCGCATCACATCTACAACAGCCTGGATCTCGGCCTCTGTGTACGGGTGCTGCATCATGGGAAAAATCACCTTAAACCCCTCGGCCTTGCCGCGGCCGGAAGGATCGGACAGCTTTGCCTGTGGCATATTCATACCCTCCTGAATCGTTTTGTTCTGCGCCGCGCGGCGCGCGGCTCATATTTTTCTGTTTGGCCCGGAATCCCGTCATGCCGGGGCTCCGGACATGGTGCCGCGCCCCAAAGGGGCGCGGCTGCTGCGGGCAGTGCCGAATAAAGTTTACGCGGCGGCGCGGGCTGTGGCAATGGCCTCGTTGACCATCGTTTCCAGTTCGGCTGCACCGGCAGCCTCATACTCGGCCACATAATTCGGCCATGCCGTCTCGACGTCCATCTGGCCGCCGATCATCTGCGTCAGATACTGGTTGGAGATATCCTGCAGCTTCGTGCGGATATCAGCGGCCTCAGAGGGCAGGCTGATCAGATTGTAGTACGCCGGCAGATACTCCACGGCTTCATCCACGAAGCCGGAGACGATCCCCTTGGCATAATCCACAAGCGCGGCGTCCTCTTCAGTGGCCCACTCGTTGCTGTTGTCGATGGGGTGGGACACGGCCGTCCACCAATCGTTGTCTGCAAAGTTCACTTCATATTCCGTGCCGCTGAGCAGGTAGCTGAACCAGACATATTTGCAGCGGTTGTCGTCATAACCGTAAGCTTTGTTGATGGGCTGCCAGAAATCAGAGCCCTGATCGTTGCGGAACTCGTAATTTGTGGTGTTGTGCAGCAGGTCCTGTCCCTCTGTGCTTGCCAGATACTCCACCAGGTCGAGCACGCGGTCAGGGTTTTCGCAGGTAGTGGGAATAAAGTAATGCGCACCGATCCACGTGCCTGTGGTATATGTTTTACCATAATTTCCGTCGGACGTGAGAGACGTGCCCAGCGTCAGGTCGCTCATCTGCGCGCCGTCATTGGCAGCGGCCCAGGCTGTTTTATAAAAGTCGCGGAACTGGCCCGGATAACCAAAGCCGAAGTCCGCAGAAGCGATCTTGCCCGCGCCGAAATCAGAGTATGCGTCATCGAAATCGCCCTTGACGCCGATACCGGAATCCAGGCCGCCCGCCGCATACATTTCGGCAAGCTGTTTCACAACTTCCTTTGCTTCATCGCTGACAGTGGCCAGCGTCCAGTGCTCGCTGTCGGTACCGATTTCGCCGCTGGGCACAAACCCGCTCCAGACGTCGCCCGTCGGAGGCAGAATGCTCGTACCCTGCGGGGCAGCCAGAGTCTTGTCAATCTGCTGCCAGTTGGTCAGTTTGTCGTTGCGGGGCCACCAGCCAACATAACCGGCCGCGCCGCACGCCTTGGTGAAATCAATGAATTCCTCCACGGTAGCGGGCGTTTTTCCCTCGTTCACTTCGTTCAGAATCGCAGTATTGTACACGGGCACACCGGCAAAGCTGGGGTCCGCAAACGCGGCCACGGAATAAATGGCATAGGCGGCGTTTTCATCGCCTGTGTACAGCTTGTTGTAAGCCTTGTACTCGTCGCTGTTGATGATTTTGTACAGCGTGGGGTAGCGGTCAGGCTCAGCATTGACGATCTCGGCGATATTGACAACGAGGTCCTCTTCAGCCCATTTGCTGATCTTCTCGCTCTCGCCCCAGGTGGGGAACAGGTCGGCGGCGCCGCCCGTGAACAGCTCGGTCTGCATGCGCTCGTCAAACCCATCTGTGCCGGTATCGTACTCCAGCGTGACGTTCACGGCTTCTTCAATCGCTTTTTTAATAGGGTCGTTCTCCATGCCGTCCACGTCGTCGACGCTGTTGCCGAACTGAGCGAAGCGGATGTTGACCGTCTCGCGGCCGGCGTTGGGGTTAGCGTCGGCAGGCTCGCCCGCCGAGGTAGAGCCAGACCCGCTCGCGGGGGTGGAACTGCCTGAGCCGCCGCAGCCCGCCAGCGCGGACACAAGCATCACGGCCACCAGAAGCAGTGCCAAAACGTGTAAATGCTTTTTCATGGTTAATCCTCCTTGTTGATTATGGTTCTATATGTTCTACCCCGCAGCGTGGGGCAATAACATCATTCCTTAACGGCTCCCAGCGTGATGCCGCTGGTAAAATATTTCTGCAGGAACGGATACACGCACATGATGGGCACCATGGCGCAGATAATGGTCGCCATGCGCAGCGCCATGGGCGGCGGAAGCTGCAGGCCCATGCCCACGGCCCCGTTGCGCACCTGGTTCATCATGGTCTGGTCCACCAGCATGCGGCGCAGAATCCAGGCGAAAGGCTGCAGATTCGTCTTATTGGAAATAAACATCATGTAGTTGTAATAATCGTTCCAGTTGATGACTGCGATGAACAGCGCAATGGCCGCCAGCATGCTGCGGCTCACAGGGATGACGATGCGGAAGAACACGCCGATATCCGTACAGCCGTCCAGCAGTGCCGCTTCCTCCAAAGACTTTGGCACAGAATAAGAATAATAGTTGCGCATGATGATGAAATAAGTGATATTCAGCGCTCCGGGAATGACCATGACCCAGTAATTGCGCAGAAGCCCCAGGTTCTGATAGAGGATATACTGAGGGATCAGGCCGCCCGTAAAGAACAGGTTGAACACAACCAGCGCGTTGATGACCTTCATGCCCTTTACGTGCACCTTGCTGACGCCGTAAGCCATGCTGGCCGTGACGAGCACGCTGAGCACAGTGGCGATGACCGTCTTGCTCACTGAGATCCACATGCTGTTGGTAAAGCTTTTGGTACTGAAGATTGCTTTGTAATACTGCAGGTCCACACCGCCGGTGGGCCACAGCATCAGCCCGCCCTTGATATACTCCTCATACGGCGTGACGGACGCCACCAGAACATACCACATCGGATACACGCATACCAGCGCAAAGACGATGCAGAAAAGAAATACGAATACATCGTAGAAGTTAAATCCCAGTATCTGGCGCATGCTGCGGCGATATTTGCCGTTTCTGCGCAAGCTGTTGTTTGAACGCATCGATAAGGCCCTCCTTCCGGCTTAGAATATGCCCTGGACATCCAGCTTTTCCACAAATTTGTTCGCACCCAGCACCACGATAAGGCCCATGGTATTGAGCACAAGGTTCATGGCTGTGGAAAGCTCGAAATTCGTGCCGGAGCCGCCCAGGCTGATGCGGTAGATATATGTGGAAAGCACGTCGCCGGTGCTGAGCACATAGTTGTTGTACAGGTTGTATACCTGGTCAAAGTTGGAGATGAACAGGCTCGCCAATTGCAGGATCAGCATGATCATCACGCTGGGAAGGATGCGCGGAATGGTGATGTGCAGCAGCATATCCTTACGGTTGGCGCCGTCGATGGCGGCGCTTTCGTACAAAGCAGGGTCGATGCCCGAGATCGCCGCCAGATACACGATGGTGGAATAGCCCGCCGTTTTGATGATATTCGTGATGACAAGGATGGTGCGGAACATGGCCGGGTTTTTCAAAAAGTCCACCGGCTGGCCGCCCAATGCAGAGATGACCTGGTTCACCACTCCGCCGATATCGGCCGAGGACGGATACTCCAGAAACACCTGCACCAGGCCGGCAAAGATGACCCATGAGAGGAAGTACGGCAGATACACACAGGTCTGCACCACGGGTTTAACCTTCTTGATCTTCAGCTCGTTGATCATCAGCGCCAGAAACACGTTGAATGTAAAGCCGAACGCCAGATTATACAGGTTGATGAGCACCGTGTTTTTAAATGCGCGGATGAAGTTTGGGTCTACCAGCATTTCCCGGAAATGAGACAGGCCCGCCCACGGGCTGCCCCACACGCCCAAGCGGGGGGAATAATCCTTGAATGCAAGCAGAATACCGTACATGGGACCGTAATCGAACACAAGCATGAAGACAAGCCCCGGAAGCACCAGCATGTAAACAAACCAGTATTTGCGCATATACGCAATAAATTTGTTTGGCCGCCGCAGCGCATTGGGGGCCCGCATGGCCCTTGATTCCTCGGACATTTGAAAACCTCCCGGATGATTCAAAATTATTAGTAATAAATTTTTAATAATTTTGTCTTTTCTGTGCAAAGTTATTTGCTTTCACCTACTTGACTTTTAGATGTCACCTGTGGCACAATAACCTTGCAATCCTTGATTTCAATTAAACTATATCAGCATTTATCGGGGTTGTCAAGCAAATCACCTTTCAAAAAGTAGGGCCTTTCTTTAGTAAAAATCTACAATATTTTCTCTTAAAATTTGCTAATAATCAAATAATTATTAGCACGGCAAGCGTATAAAAAGCGGCGCAGGCGCACTGCAAAGCCATTTGCCCGCCTTTTATATGTAATATAAAGAAAAGCGGCCCCGCACAAAAAATGGAGGAATGGAATTATGAAACGCATCGGGTTCATCGGATATGGCCTGCGCTCGGAAACAATGATGAAATCCTTCCGTTCGCTGGAGGCAGACATCACCGTAGCCGCCGTAGCAGACCCGCGCCATGCCGAGATCGCCCCCGGTCTGGCAGGCGACCCTTATTTCGCCCATACCCGCTGGTATGCAGACGCGGACGAGCTGCTTGCCGGGGAAGCGCTGGACGGGGTGTTCATCGGCACACGCTGCTCGCTGCACACCCCCTACGCCTGCCGGGTGCTGGATATGGGATTGCCCCTGTTTTTGGAAAAGCCCGTGTGCATCACACGCCCCCAGTATGAGCAGCTGCGCCGCGCGGCCGCAGGCAAGGAGAAGCAAGTGGTCGTTTCATTCCCGCTGCGCCTTTCCTCCATCACATTGGAGATGAAGCGCATTGTGGATAGCGGCGTGCTGGGCAGGCTTACGATGGTGCAGGCCGTCAACAATGTCCCCTACGGCAGCGTTTATTATCACAGCTGGTACCGCGACCCGGCCGAGACCGGCGGCCTGTTCCTGCAAAAGGCCACCCATGATATCGACTACATCCACTTCCTCACAGGCGAGCGCCCCGTTTCCGTGTGCGCTAAGACCGCCAAGCTGCATTTCAAAGGGGACCGTCCGGCGGGCCTGCACTGTCCGGATTGCCCGGATTACCGCACCTGCCCCGAAAGCAGCTACGTGGTAAAAAACATTTTGAAGGAAGATGTCCAGGGCGACGCCTGCTGCTTTGCCTCAGACACCGGCAACGAGGACGGCGCCAGCGTCATTTTCACAACGGAAAGCGGCATGCTGATCAGCTACAACCAGAATTTTGTTGTAAAAAAGAGCGCCGGGCGGCGCGGCGCACGGCTTATCGGTACCGAGGGCAGCGCGGAATTTGATTTTTACACCGCCGAGATCCGTGTGGACCGTTACTTATCCCCCCAGACAGTCACCCACAAATTCAACTTTCCCGCAGGCATGCATTTCGGCGGAGACGAGATGCTGGCACTGGATTTTCTGCGCGTGCTGGACGGCGGAGAAGCACGCTCCGACCTTTCAGCCGGGCTTGTGAGCGCCGCAAGCTGCCTCGCCGCCCGGCAGGCGGACGCAGAGGGGCGCTTCCTTTCCATCGAGTATTGACGCGGACCGCGCAAATATCCATCCCCTTTCACCTGCAAAAGCTCCGCACAGGAAAGCTTTTTCACCGGCATCCCGCCCGGGCCGGCACGCCTGCCGCGCAGGGAGAGCCACGGACGGCATCGGGCCGGATTCTTCATTGTCAAAAGCTCTTTGTTATACCGGCCGCGCAGGGAGATTCGAGGCGGCCGGCATCCGGCCAAGTTTCCCATTGTTAAAAAAGGAGGACGACTGCTATGTTAGTCGATTTGAAAACCATTCTCGCGGACACCCGTGAAAAGCACTATGCCGTTGGGCTGTTCAACTGCGTCACACTGGAAATGACGAAAGGCATCCTTGCGGCAGCGGAGGAATTGCACTCCCCCGTCATCATCGGGCCCGCCGAAAGCCTTTTGCCCGGCGCTTCGCTTGCGGAATATGCCGACATGATGCTGGGCATGGCCCGCCGTGCCGGTGTGCCCGTTGCGCTGCACTTTGACCACGGCTTCACGCCGGAGCTGGTGGAAGAAGCCATCCGCCTGGGCTTTTCCTCCGTTATGTACGACTGCAGCATGCTGCCCTTTGAAGAAAATGTGCGCCGCACCCGTGAAATGACCGCCAAGGCGCACGCCGCGGGCTGCTCACTGGAAGCAGAGATCGGTCATGTCGGTTCCAACGGCTCCGCCGAAGAAGCCGTCGCCAAAACCATTTATACCCAGCCGCAGGACGCGCTGCGCTTTGCTGCCGAAAGCGGCTGCGACGCGCTGGCTGTTGCCATTGGTACGGCCCACGGCGTATACGCGGAAAAGCCCGTGCTTAATCTGGACTGCCTCGCCAGTATTGCGGGAGCATGCTCAACGCCGCTGGTGCTGCATGGGGGCAGCGGGCTTTCGGACGACGATTTCCGCGCCTGTGTTGCGGGAGGCATCTCCAAAATCAACATTTTCACTCACAATAACCTGACAGCCGCCCGTGCCGCTCACACCCATTTCACGGAATCTGTTGGTGCATTTGAACTGATGCCGTTCATCACCGAGGCCGTCAAGCACGAAACGATGCATCATATGCGCGTATTCGGCAGCGACGGAAAGGCGTAAGAGATGGGCGGCACACAGATACAGGCACACGAAGCCGTCAGCCGCTGTATCGCGGTGCTGGACGTGGGCACCACCGCCGTGAAAGCTTGCCTTTTCTCCCCCTCGCTGGAACTTCTGGCGTGCAGCGTGCAGGAATATGCCCTGCGCACACAGGGCGAACGCGTGGAGGCCGACGCGGCGCAGTACAAAGCCGCCGCGCGGGCCGGGCTTGCCGACGCGCTGTCCCAGGCGCCCGGCTGTATTCCCGCAGCCGTAAGCATCACCACACAAGGCGAAACACTCACGCTCGCGGACCGTTCGGGCGAGCCGCTTCGCCCCTTTCTGGTGTGGCTGGACAGCCGCGCGGAAAATGAGGCCCAGGCTCTGCGCAGTGTGCTGGACAACGAGACATTTTACAAAACCACCGGCCTGCCGGAGGTCACCGGCGCGCTTCCGCTGGCAAAGCTGCTTTGGCTGCGCAAACACGAACCGGATACCTTTGCCCGCGCGCATAAGCTTCTGCTGCTGGAGGACTATCTGCTCCATTGGCTGACCGGCCGGTTCGTAAGTGAAAAATCCCTGCAGACCTCCACCGGCTGGTTCGACCTGCACAGCGACGGGTTGTGGCACAGCGGCCTTGCCGCCGCCGGCGCGTCTGCGGAACTGCTGCCCGAACTGCTGGAATGCGGCGCGCCCGCAGGCTCTCTGCTGCCCGGCCCTGCCGCCGAGCTGGGCCTGCCACCGAACATCCCCGTCGTTGCGGGCGCAATGGACCAGACCGCCGCCGCGCTTGCCGCAGGCTGCACGCGCCCGGGCACCGTCACCGAAACCACGGGTACCGCGCTGGTAATGGCCGCCTGCACAGACGCTCCCATGTTTCGCAGCGGGCACCACGTAACCGTCTACCGCCACGCATTGCCGGGCAAGTACCTGTACCTGCCCATCGGCAACACGGCGGGCATGGCGTTGCGCTGGTTCCGGGACGAATTCTGCCGCGACCTTCCCGCAGGAGCAGCGGGATATGCAGCGCTGGACGCGCTGGTGCAAAGCGTCCCCTGCGGGTGCGACGGGCTGGCGTTCCTGCCGTTTTTATCCGGCAGCGTGGATCCCGACGCCTGTCCCGAAGCCCGCGCCGTATTCTTCGGCGCGCGGCTTTCCACCACGCGGGCCCATTTCGCCCGCAGCGTGATGGAATCCGTCGCGTTTCTGCTGCGGGACTTTTTCGGCATGCTGAACGCTCTGGGTTGTCCCGCCGACACCGTGTACTCGCTGGGCGGCGGCGCACGCAGCGCTGTGTGGCAGCAGATCAAAGCCGATGCCTGCGGGCGCACGTTCCGCGTGCCCGCGTGCAGCGAGGCCACCGCCATGGGTGCCGCCCTTTTGGCCGGGTGGGGCAGCGGACTCATCGCCCCCGGCGTTTTCCCTTGCCGCGGTGAAAGCGCCGTCTATCTTCCAGACAACGCCCGCGCGCCCGCTTATGACACGGCATACAGCCTGTACAAAAAGCTTTATGCCGCCGTCAAACCGCTGTACAACGCGTTTTAAAGGGGCTGCCCGTGAACAAACCGCACCGCGCGCCGCTTTTGGCACCTTGCCGAAAGCGACGCGCGCCCGGGCGGCCCGCGAATACGACGTACCGTACGCCGCCGCGAGCCCGGCATCGTCCACAGATTCACGGCGTTTGCCGCACGAAAAACCTTCCCATTGTCAAAAAGGAGGAAAAGGATATGGAGTTACAACACAAGCCGCGTCTGGGTATCCTGGCGCTGATGCTGGAGGGCTACGAGCCTTTGTTTCCGGGCATCATGGCCAGCCAGCACAAATATGTCGAGGAGGTCATCGCCTCACTCTCCGGTACAGCCGATTTTGTCTTTCCGCGAATCGCCGCCAGCCGGGAGGCCATAGAAGCCCTCACCGCACAATACAACGCCGAGGGACTGGACGGCATCCTCATCCTGATGCTCAGCTATTCTCAGGGGCAGTACCTGGTACACGCCATGCAGCGCAATACGCTTCCGTTGGCGCTGGCACTGGTGCAGCCGGATGAGACCGTGGGCGACGATTTCGAGGAATGGGAGCTCACAGTGAATCAGGGCATCCACGGCTCACAGGACAACGCCAACTGCCTGATGCGGGCCGGCATCCCCTGCGCATTCTTCGCGGGCAGCCGCAAAAACGGCGAGCTTGCAGCCTTTGCAGCGGATTTCGGCGCGGCGGCGCACACGGCATGCGCGCTGCGGCGGATGAAGATCGGAATCATCGGAAAGCTGGCCGGCATGGGCGACGTTATCACCGATGATATGGCCGTTTACCGCAAGCTGGGGCCGGAATTCGTATACGATTCCATCGGCGCCGTGCAGCGTGCCTGCGCCGGGGTCACGCCGGAGGATATCTCCGCGCGCGTGGCGTACGAGCACACTGTTTTTGAGATCGACCCCAAGCTGCCGCCCGAACGCCATGCGGAGTCCGTGCGCATGTATCTGGGCCTCAAGCGTTATCTGGAGGAAAACGGATATGCGGGGTATACCGTTCACTTCGAGGAATTCGGAGCAGACGGACGGTTCGAGCATCTTCCCTTCCTGGCCGCCTCCAGCCTGATGGCCGACGGCTACGGCTATGCAGCCGAGGGCGACGCCACTGCCGCCATGCTCATGGCGGCTATGTTGCGCCTGTGCGGGCAGGCCGGTTTCAGCGAGATGTATATGATGGATTTTGCGCGGGAGGCCATCCTGCTGTGCCACGCGGGCGAGGGCAACTGGGCCATGTGCCGCAGGGACAAAAAGCCTTTCCTGATGGACCGGGTATTCAATGAAGGCGGCCTTTCCAACCCGCCCACACCCATCTTCACGCCGGAACCCGGCCCCGCAGGCGTGATGAGCCTGGTGCATGTGGGCGGCGAACGCTTCCGCCTCGTATATGCCCCGGGCGAGATACTGGACGAATGCAGCCTGCGCAAGATCGACATGCCGTATATGTTCTTCCGGCCCGCATCCGGCGTACGCGCCTGCATCAAGGCATGGCTGGAGCAGGGCGGCACTCACCATGAGGTCATCGTCCCCGGCGACTATGCTGCGCGCGTCCGTCTGCTGTGCCGCCTGCTGGGCATTGAGTTCGTCGAAGTATAAACAATACGCCGCAATGGCAGAAAAGGAGAATTGATATGATCCAGAACATCCGGCGTTCCCTTACCGACTTGCTTGGCGCGGAATACACCGCGGCCGTGTGCCGCGCGCGCGCGGCACTCACAGGCGAAAGCCCCGAAGCTCTGCGCGCCGTGGCCGATGAGAAGGTCGATTTTTATCCCGAGGCTTTTGCCCGCCGCCAGGAGGAGCTGATGGGCAACATCGGCCACTCCCTTGCGCCCGCTTTTGCAGACACTGAGAACGGCGCGCCCACCCATTCATACCGTGCCGCCCAGCACAGCTTTGCAGCTCCGCTGGGCGGGCTGGGCGCATTCCGCATCGGCGAGGACGGCCGCCTGTATTTCGCGGGCAAAAGCGAGCATTACCAGATTCCCCTGGGACACGACTTTCCAGGCTACTCGCTTATTGAAAACGCCAAGCGTCTCGGAATCCCCAATGCTACGCACAACAACACCCGCGGCTTTATCACCCGCACGCTGGAGCGCCGCCTCATCGCCGCCGCCAACGGCCTCCAGCCCACAGACCCGGCGCTGGACCGCATTCTGTCCCAAAAGGAGCCGGGCGTGCTGAATACCGTCATCAATCTGGAGACCGGCTCCCTGGCCGTGGAGGCCGCGCTCAAAATGATGCTCTCCCGCTTTTACACCATCGACGGCGCGCCCGCACAGTATGCAGGCCGCGTACCCGTGTTCGTTGTCATGGCAGACAATGCCGGCGGCGTGACCGGAAACTATCACGGCACTACGGTGCTGGCGCAGACGCTGCGCGGCCTGTGGCCGGACTTCTACACAGCCGCGCAGAAAAACGAGCTGTACAAGGTGGTGTCCGTCCCCATCAACGACTCCGGCGCCTTTGCCGAGACCATGCGCCGCTGGAACGAGGGCAAATACAAAACGGCGGGCTTCTGTCACGAGATCGTCCTCATGAATTACGGCGGCATCCGCCTTTCCGAGGAATATCTGCAGGCAGCGTACAAAGTGTGCCGCGCCACCGACACGCCCGTACTGTGCGACGAGATCCAGTCCTGTGCATGGTATGACGGACTGTTCCTGTTCCGCAAATACGGCCTTACGCCGGACTTTGTCTCCGTAGGCAAGGGCTTCCCCGGGGGCGTTTACCCCGCCAGCAAGATCCTGACGAGCGCCGCTTTCGACAGCCTGAGCCAGTTCGGTGCGCTTGTGACCAACGGACAGGAAGAACTGGCCAGCCTGGCTTATCTTGTGACAATGGAATTCATCGGGGCCAACGGCGCGCACATCGAAGCCGCGGGCCGGTATTACCACGAACAGGTACGTGCACTGGCGCAAAAATACCCGCAGGTATGCACAGGCGTGGAAGGTGACGCCCACATGACGGCGCTGTGCTTCGACAGCGTGGACGATGCGGTGGATTTCTGTACCCGCATGAACCGGGACCGCTGCGTGGACATCAGTGCACAGACCTATAAGCCCAATTGTCCGCCGGTAGCTCTTACAAAGCTGCCGCTCATTACCACAGAGACGATGGCCGGAAGGCTCGTCGCCCTGTTTGACAGCGCGCTGGCCGAGACAGCCGCGCAGAAGGGAGCGGCCCTATGAATATGGAACCCGTGCGCTTCGGTGTGATCGGCTGCGGCCTGATGGGCCGCGAATTCGCCAGCGTCTCCATGCGCTGGCTGCATCTGGCATGCGAGCTGCCCCGCCCCGTCATTGTTGCTGCGTGCGACCTCTCGCCAAAAAATCTCGACTGGTTCCGCCAGGTGCCGGACACAAAGTACTTTTACAGCGATTACCACGAGCTGCTGGCCAATCCCGAGGTGGAGGCCGTATACTGCGCGGTGCCCCACCACCTGCACGCACAGGTGTACGGCGACGTCATCCGCGCGGGAAAACACCTCATCGGGGAAAAACCTTTCGGCATGGACCTTGCGGCCTGCGAGGAGGTGGAGGCCGCCATGGCCGGTCGCCCCGAGGTATTTGTGCGGTGCGCCAGCGAATTTCCATTCTATCCCGCCGTACAGCAGATGGTAAAATGGTACCGCGAGGGCGCATTCGGGCAGATCATCGAGGCACGCTTCGCCATCAAGCATTCCTCCGACATGGATCTGGCAAAACCCATCAACTGGAAGCGCATGCGTGCAGCCAACGGAGAATACGGCTGTATGGGAGACCTGGGCATCCACACGCAGCACCTGCCCTTCCGGCTTGGTTTTTCGCCCCGCACCGTCAGCGCGCAGCTTGCCAATATCGCCAAAACACGGCCGGACGAAAACGGCGTGCCCGTTCCCTGTGAAACCTGGGACAACGCCATCCTGATGTGCGAAGCGCAAAACACAGCGGGGGATACGTTCCCCATGCAGCTTGAAATGAAGCGTATGGCCCCCGGCTGCACCAACACCGTGGAGTATGAAATTTACGGTCTCAACCTGTCGGCCCGGTTCACCACCGACGATCCCAACGCCATCCATTATACACAGGCCGTTGGCCGTGAACAGGCATGGGCGCGGCTGGTCATCGGCCAGAAAACGCTGTATCCCGTTATCACCGGCTCTATTTTTGAATTCGGCTTTTCCGATTCCCTGCTGCAAATGTTCGCGGCGTTCGTCAGCGAGCTGCGCGGCCTTCCCTGCTCCTTCGGCTGCTTCACCCCGGCCGAGGCGCATCTGAGCCATCGCGTGCTCACGGCAGCCCTGGAATCCTACACGCAAAAGCGCGTGGTGACGCTGGAATAAAACAAAGACCGGACAGATTTTACTCCTGTCCGGTTCAGCTTGTCGGAAAAGCACAGCTTTTTCGACAAGCTGCTTACGACCAGTGCCAAGGCCCTGGTCGCCACGCACGGCGGCCTTCGGCGGGCGCTTCGCTCTACACGCCTCGGCACTAGCCCTGCGGGGTGTCGCGGGGTTATTTTAAATGAAAAAAGGAGTTCACCACCCCTTTTTCAAGCTTTTCCTGGCGATATCTTTTGCGTTTCTACTTTTTCGATAGCCTAAACCGGACAGGTTTTACCCCTGTCCGGTTTTACTTATTCCTTTTTTGGATTTTTTGTTCTTCCCATCAAATAATCAACGCTAACGTTATAATAGTCCGCCAGCTTGATAAAAACTTCAGCCGGGATGCCGCGTGCTCCAATTTCATAGTTTGTATAGCTGCCGCGCGAAATTTGCAGATAGCCCGCAAGTTCCTGCCGGCTTAAATCCCCCCTCCTCACACAACGCGCAAACATTCGGATATTCCATTGGCATCACCACCCTTTCCGTTATAAATTGTTTCATATCGACGCATCGTCATGCGCGTCAATATGACGCATAATGAAAATACAGCAGGTGTGCAAATGAAAAATGTTGGATTTATTCGTAAAGCGGATTCTCCAGGACGCATTGTGATTCCCAAAGAAATATGTAAAATCCCCGGCTTTGACGCCGGTTCTTTATCGTTTGTGCATTGGCAGGACAGACAGCTAATTTTCAAAGAATACCAAAAGACTCGCGCTTTTTGCGGCGCCTGCCCCGCACTGAAATTCGATACAAAAATTCTATGCGGCGCAGACTGTTATGCCGATTTGCACCTCCACATCGAGGCGCAAAAAGAAAGCCGCGGCAATTCCAGCAAATAGGCAGAAAGCGGGAACCCGCAACAGGCGGGTTCCCGCTTTTCTTATGATGTCTACGATTCAGGCATTCACCACATTCTGCGGCGCGCCCGCCAAAAAAGCTTTCAGGTTTTCCACCGCAATGTCCATCAGCCGCTGGCGGCTTTCCTTCGGTGCCCAGGCAATGTGCGGCGTCACCAGGCAGTTTTCTTCCTTCAGCAGCGGGTTATCCATGCGCGCAGGCTCCACAGCCAGAACATCCAGGCCCGCGCCCGCCACCTTGCCGCTTTGCAGCGCCGCAGCCAGGTCCTCCTCCACGATCAGGGGCCCGCGGGAGGTATTGATGAGCAGTACGCCATCCTTCATCTTTGCAATGCTCTCCCGGTTGATGATGCCCTGCGTGTCCGGAAACAGCGGGCAGTGCAGGCTGATCACATCGCTTTGCGCCAGCAGTTCGTCCAGTGTCACCATGCGCGCCACGCCGTCGTCCTGCGCGAACTTATCGAAAGCAAGCACCTCCATGCCGAAGGCCGCGGCCAGCTTCGCCGCCGCCCTGCCGATGCGCCCGTAGCCGATAACGCCGAACGTCTTGCCCGCCAGCTCGATGAGAGGCGTATTCCAGTAGCAAAAGTCCGGACAGCTGCTCCAGCCGCCCTCTTTTACCGAGCGGCTGTGGTCCCCCACATGGTGGCACAGCTCCAGCAGCAACGCCATCACAAACTGGGCCACCGCCGCAGTGCCGTAGGTTGGGATATTGCACACGGGCACGCCCTGCGCTTTGGCCGCGGCGGTATCCACCACATTGTAGCCTGTGGCCAGTACGCCGATATACCGCAGTTCCGGCGCAAGTTCCGCCAGCGTTTCAGCGGAAAGCGGCGTTTTGTTCACGATGAGGATATCCGCCCCCTTCGCCCGCCGCACGATCTCGCCGCTGCCGTCGGCAAAGGGTGTGCGGTCGTATACCGTTACCTCTCCCAGCGCCTCAAAGCCGTTCCAGCTCAAATCTCCGGGGTTTTCCGTGTATCCGTCCAGAATTACGATTTTCATGCCTGCTCCTTCCCGCGCAGCCCGGCTATTTCCGAGGCGCCCAGGGCCAAAAGCCCATTGTCGCTGTTCCACATATTCATCTGCATCCCGCGGGCAAGCCACGGTTTCAGCGGCTCCGCCGCGCCGAAATGTACGCCGGCCCACTTTCCGTTTTCCTCGGCCGCCGCGATGACCTTTTCAAACGCCGCCACGATATCAGGATGGCCGAACTGGTTCAGGATACCGTAATCCTGCGTCATATCGTTCGGGCCGATGAAGCCCACGTCGATACCTTCCACCGCCATGATCTCGCCGATGTTCTCCACGCCCTTGCGGGATTCGATCTGGCACATCAGGATGGTTTCTTCATTGGCCCGGCGCATATATTCCCGTCCGTCTACTCTTTTAAAATCCGTATGCGGACGCGAAAGCGAAACGCCCCGGTGTCCCATGGGCGCGTATTTGGTGCAGTCCACCAGCATACGCGCCTGTTCGGCTGTTTCCGTATTGGGCAGAAGCAGCCCGGACGCCCCCATCTCCATGAATTTGAGCGCGTGCTCCCGGCGCATCTCCGGGATACGCACCAACGCGGGCATACCGATGCCGCGCGCCACCGCAATGATGTTCGCCGCCTCGCGCGTGGTGAACGCGCCGTGCTCGCAGTCCACGATGAAGAAGTCAAACCCACAGCTCTGCAGTATTTTCGCAATATCCGGGCTTGCAAATGTCGTCACCA
This sequence comes from Ruthenibacterium sp., assembly GCF_017421385.1. Lineage (NCBI taxonomy): Bacteria > Bacillati > Bacillota > Clostridia > Eubacteriales > Oscillospiraceae > Ruthenibacterium > Ruthenibacterium sp. The sequence goes on from NZ_JAFOIN010000053.1 coordinate 33,087, forward strand.
TGGTCCCCAGTACCTGCTCGCCGTTTTTCAGGCGTTCTTTTAACAATGCCATGTCTCTCTTCTCCTTTTTTCAGCAGCGCGCCGTGCGGCGCGCGTTCTCTCCTATGCGGGGCCTCCGTTCAGCGCACCGGCATACCGCGCCCGCCGCCCCCGCCGCGGGCGCGGTATGCCTTTCGCCGGTACGCGGCGGGCTCAGATTCCCTTGCCGTCATACCAGGCTTTCCAGCGGCATGCATTCCACACGGCACACGCCGGAGGCCACCATCGCGTCCACCTGTCCGCGTTCGGGCAGCGCCATCCCGATGGCGCCTTTTTTCTTGATGACCAGCGTGCCCGCACAGTTGCAGAACGCCGCCAGCCGTGCCAGGGACATATCCTCCTGCAGGCCTACGCACAGTGCCGCGGCAAGCGTATCGCCCGCGCCCGTGGGGTCGACCGGCTCTTCGTCGATGCCCGCCGCAACAGCCACCTCACCGCCGCGGCTCAGCACGGCGCCGTCTTTGTCACGCGTGAGCGCCACGACCCGCGGCCCCATTGCATGCAGCGCGCGCAGCACGTCGCCGATACTCGTTTCACCCGTAATCATCTGCCCCTCGCTCAATGTGGGCGCCACTACGTCCGCATGGCGCACCGCCCACAGCAGGCGCGCCCGTGCGGCCGCATCCGCTGAAAGCTCGCGGCGGATGTTTGGGTCGAACGAAACCAGAATCCCCTTCTCCCGCGCGATTTCCACCAGACGTTCACATGCACCGCGCATTTCTTCCGTCAGCTCCAGCAGCATGCCGGGGAAATGCACCGCATAGGCGCCGCTGATGTACTCCGCGTCCAGCTCACTGGCCCGCAGCAGGCTGCCCACTGAATTTTTACGGTAATACTGATAATTCCGCCCTTCCGGCAGATATTCCAAAAACGCAAGGCCCATCTGTCCCTCGTCCGAGACGATGAGACGGGAGAGATCCACCCCCTGGCCGCGCAGTGTGCCTGCTACCATCCGGCTGAGGCTGTCGCGCCCCACTTTGCCGATGAAGCCGCCCCGTCCGCCCAGCAGCGTGGCGGCGCAGGCGAAAATGCCCGCCGAGCCGCTGGCCGTTTTTACAACAGGGCCCGCGTCCTCGATGCGCATGCCCTCACGCCCGGGTACAAGGTCCACAAGCAGCTCCCCCAAAGCCAGGATCGGCTTGCGCGCTCCTATATTTCCGCTGTTTCCGCCCTTTTCCATTCCTACTGCACCGCTTTCTTTTGCCTGTGTAAAATATTAGTAATAATATTTCAATATAAATAATATTTTGCACTTTCAGTATATCCGACCTGCAGTCCAATGTCAAGAGATATCAAGCCCTCAAAGCGCCAAAAGATTTTCCCTGCTTTTGGTCACTATGTTTGACTTGAAGAATTTTTCTGCTATAATATTAGTAAGATATTATTAAAAAGGAGCGTCTGGACCATGAAAAAGGCCACCTCGCAGGATGTTGCGGAACTTGCGGGCGTTTCGCAGGCGACCGTGTCTCTTATTTTAAACAACAGCGATAAGATCACCTTCAGCAACGAGACCAAGGAGCGCGTGCTCGCAGCAGCTCAAAAGCTGAACTACCGCCTGCCTCAGCGCAAAAAACAGCGCGAAAAAAAGGCCAGCAACATGCTTCTCGTTCTGACGCCCACGCTCACCAACCAGTACTATGCCGAGCTGATCCAGGCCATCGAGGACTATGCCGACACGCTGGATTACCGCGTCATCGTCTGCAACACCTTCCGCAAGCCGGATCTGGAAAAGTTCTATCTCGACACTTTTGTCGGCGCGCATGTGGACGGTATCATCTATACTTTTCTGCCCAGCTTCCCGCGCCTGGTGGAGCAGATCTCCTCGTCCACACCCACGGTCATCATCGGGGAAAAGCTGGACGACCTGTCCATCTGCTCCATCGAGCTGAGCAACGTGAACGCAGGCGCCATGCTGGCCGAGCATTTGTATCAGCTGGGCCACCGCAAGCTGGTGTTCATCTCCACGCCGTTCAACCAACTGACACTGGCGCGTGAGCAGCGCCTGGAGGGAATCCGCAAGCAGTTGGAGCTGCACGGTGTGACGGATGGACTGGAGGTGCTGGTGGCCGACCGCCAGGCCGAGGCAGACAGCCAGGATGACGGCCTGCCCTACGAATATTCGGTTGGGCGGCAGCTCACGGCGGAGCTGATCCGGCGTGAGAGCATGGCCACAGCCCTCATCGGCGTGAATGATATGACGGCGCTCGGCATTCTGAGCGAGCTTGCAGCCCAAGGTCTGCGCGTACCGCGTGATTTTTCGGTGTGTGGCTTCGACAACATTTTTTCTTCCAGCATCACCACGCCGGGCCTCACCACCATTGACCATCATCTTCGCACCCGCTGCCAGGCGGCGGTGGATATGGTCATCACACAGAGCACGCCTTCGCGCATCCCCACTCCCTTCGTGAATAAAATCGAATACACGCCGCAGCTCATCGTACGCAGTTCCACCGGGCAAAGCCCGACGCACCGCAGCAGCGAAAAAATCTGAATTTGCCGCAGGGCGCGGCGCCCTTCTATACATTCAAAAAAACACCGGTCGCAAAGACCGGTGTTTTTTATCATGCAGCCAAAACGCACGTCCGCTTTTCAAACAATTCACCCAATAATAATTATTTATTTTCAATAATGTGTTGACAAACAATATTATACACAATATAATATTGTCAACGGAATAAATCATCCGGAATGCCGGGCGGCCGGGGCCGTGCAACCCCGGCCGCCCACGCAACAGAAACGGAGTGAAAGACGATATGGCTTTTAACACAGGAGCAGCCCTGATGGATGCCCTGGTGCTGAGCGTCGTGGCCAGTGAAAGCACATACGGCTACAAGATCACGCAGGATGTGCGCAGTGTGATGGAGGTGTCCGAGAGCACCCTCTACCCGGTGCTGCGGCGTCTGCAGAAGAGCGAGTGCCTGGAGACCTACGACCGTGAATTTGCAGGCCGTAACCGCCGCTATTACAGCATCACGGAAAAGGGGTGCGAGCAGTTGGAAACGTACCGCCGTGAGTGGACGGAGTATAAAGCGAAGATCGACAACGTATTGTTCGGAGGAATCAGTAATGAATAGAGCGGAGTTTATGGCGGCCCTGGAAGCCCAACTGCGCGATATCACCACAGAGGAGCGCGACGAAGCGCTGAAATTCTACAACGAATATCTGGATGAAGCAGGCCCGGAGAACGAGGCCGCTGTGCTGGCCGAGCTGGGCAGCCCCCAAAAGGTGGCCTGCATCATTCGCGCAAACTGCGGCTTCGGCGTACCCGCCGTGCGTGATGCAGCGGAAAAAAGCACCGCTCCGGAAAAGCCGGAACAGGCGCCCGTTCCGGAGCTTACACTGGACGGCCCGGACTGGCAGGCGTCCCAGGTCTCGGCGCAGGAAACAGAACGCTCTTGGGCCGAAGGCCAGCGCGCGGACGAGGAAGCTCCGGACGGTTTCCCGAATGCGCAGGCGGCGGACGGCGCGCAGCACGGCCCTGCCTATGCATACAGCTATCGCCAAGACGGCGCGCAACGCGAAAACGGCGGACGCTCCGCCTCCAACCGCACGCTCTGGGTCATCCTGCTCATTCTCACCTGTCCCATCTGGATCGGCCTCATCGGCGGCCTGTTCGGCGGCGTAGTGGGCATCGTCGGCGGGCTGTGCGGCATTGCGTTCGCGGGCTTTGCCACAATGATCGCGGGCGTGGCGGCTTTCGGCGGCGGCGTTGGGCTGCTGTTCACATCCGTTCCCAGTGGTATCCTGACGATGGGTCTCAGCCTGCTGTGCATCTCCATCGGCGCGCTGCTGGGCGCGGGTACGGTATGGGTCGTGGCCAAGGCCGGTCCGGCGCTCTTCCGTGCCGTCGGTTCGCTGTGCCGCACCCTGTTTGGGAAAGTGAGGTAAGACGGCAATGACAAAATTCATAAAAACACTGCTGAGCATTGCGGGCGGCTGCCTTGTATTGGGCATCATACTCTCTATCGTGGGCCTGTGCCTGGGCGGACGGCTTACCAGTATCCGCGTCGGCTGGGACAACGGCCCCCGTGTCTATTACACCGACGCTTTTACCGACGGTGAATTCGGCATGTTCCGGGCAGACGCCTCCGGCGCTCCCTCCGCCCCTGGTGCGCCCTCCCCCTCCAGCTCCGGCTCCGTCCCCACCGGCAGCGTGCGGGAACTGGAAATCGATATCTCCACGGCAGAGGTCGTCATTCAGCCGGGTGACGCGTATGACCTGCAGGTCTCCGGCAGCCCGCGTTATGAGTCCAGGGTCTCAGGCGGGGTGTGGACGATTAAGACGACTGGCGACTGGCAGCTGCGCAACTGGGAAAACGTAAAATTTTTCATCACGGTTCCCCGGGACACCGTGTTTGACGAGGTGGAGCTTTCCATCGGCGCGGGCACGCTGAAGGCGGACGGCTTGGCCTGCCGCACAGCCGACCTTGAGGTGGGCGCGGGCGAGATGACCGTAAAAAATCTCACCTGCACACAGGAGAGCAGCCTGGATGTCGGCATGGGTAAGCTGACCATCGACGGCGGCAGCCTGGACGGCAAAAACGAGGTATCCTGCGGCATGGGCGTCGCCGAGGTGGCCGTCTCCCGGCCGGCGGACTACGGCTACGCGCTGGAGAGCGGCATGGGTTCCGTGACCATCGACGACTATTCTCATTCCGGCATGGGCGTCGAGCTGGAAGTAAACCGCAGCGCGGCCACATTTTATGACATCGAATGCGGCATGGGCGAAGTAACGATCACATTCAACTGATAACAGGAGGAAATGACTGATGGACCAGAAACGTTTGTATAAAGCCCGCGGCCACCGTATGGTATGCGGCGTGTGCGGCGGCATCGCGGAATATTTCGGCGTAGACCCAACCATCGTACGGCTGGCGTTCGTGCTGCTGTGCTTCGGCTGGGGCTCGGGCCTGCTGGCCTATATCGTAGCCGCGCTCATTATGCCGGAGCCGCCCTACGACCCCAACGATGTACGTCCATAACAGCTGAAATGCAGCGGCCCGCGCCGGGGTGTACCGGTGCGGGCCGCTTTGCTTTACGCTTTGGACGAACGGCCTTACTCCGCCGCCAGACGGGCAAGGTCCTCTTTCGTCAGTCTCCATGTTGTCCATTCATCCATCGGCTTTGCGCCAAGGCTCTTATAGAACTCCTGGCTGGGGGTGTTCCAGTTCAGGCAGCACCACTCCATGCGGCCGCAGTTTTCCGCCGCGGCGATCTTGAACAGCTCGCGGATGAGCCGCTTGCCGTAACCGGCCTTACGGTATTCGGGATACAGGAAAAGATCCTCCAGATAGAGGCCTTTTGTACCGATAAACGTGGAATAGTTGTAAAAGTACAGCGCGTATCCAATGACCTTGCCGTCCAGCTCTGCCAGCAGGCAGCGGGTGACGTGTTCGTCGAACATCGCATGCCGGATGGTCTCTTCGGTAGCAACGACTTCGTCGCTCATCTTTTCGTATTCCGCAATGCCGCGGATCAGCTCCAGAATGGTGCCGCAGTCCTCGGGCCGGGCGGGGCGGATGCTAAATTGTGCCATAGGTTTTTGTCCTCCTGTTTCGTTGGGGTGGTAAAACATATATGCGCAAAAAAGAAGCCGGCTGCCGCCGGCTTCTTCGCACAGGCTTTGCTGATAAACGCGGTTTAAACGGATTCCCGAATCTTGGACGGGCTGTATGTCTTGACGGCGGAGGCATCCTCCGTCACGGCATAGGCCGCAGTCTCCTCCTCCACTTTGTCCGAGAACGCGGCCGAAGTGATCTCGCTGAGGATGGTCGTTTTGTAATTCGCGGTGAAATCGTCATTGTCCTCGTAGTTGGCGATTTTCTGATAGATCATCGGAACACTGTAACCGTCGTACACGCCGGCGGCGCCCACCTCAGCGGCGACGACCCCCTGCACGAATTCCTCGGAATAGCTGGTGGATTCCGCGGTGAGGAAGCTTTTGGACATATACGACGAAGCGGTGTCCTCGGCATACTCGCGGCCGCAGATCTCAAACGCCTTTTCCAGCGTTTCGGGGCCAAGCTCATCCATGGAACCGCCCGCGTTCAGGTCGTCGGCAAGCTGGGCCGCCAGTGCGTTCAGCTCTTCCAGCTTTTCGTCAGGCAGCGCGGCGGAATCCGCATCCGTAGTTGGCAGCACCAGCGTCTGGATGCGGGAATAGGTCTCGTCCATGTACTTTTTGGCCTCGGCGTCGGTGATCTTGTCCGATTCGCCGTCCTGATACTCAGCCAGCAGCTTTTCATACTTCGCTTCGCATTCATAGAAGCGGCGGTAGTTTTCCCGCCCAATGCCGTTGGCCGCCAGCAGGGCTTCGTTGTTGGCCCAGATGGCATCGAGCTGGCTGTCGATGGACGCCTGCTCCTCCTCGGTGAAGGTAAGGCCCGCTTCCGCAAAGGCTTTTTCCACCCAGACATAACGTTTTGCGGAGGCCACCGTCTCGTTGTGGATCCATTCCTCAGCTTTCACGCCCTCGATCTCGCTTTTCAGTACCTTGGCGCTTTTATCCTCCAGCTTGCTTTTTGCGCTGGAATACGCCTGATACTGGTACATCAGGTACAGGCCCGCGGGGATATCCTCGCCCTCCACCGTCATCACGACGGCGGGCGTGGTGAACTTACAGGCAGCCATGGAAAGGGCCAACGCCGCGCACAGCAGCAGGCCGGTGAATTTTTTCAGCTTCAATGTGTTTCCCTCCGCGCGGGCGCCGCTTCGGCCGCGGCCTTCACCCGCAATGATACAACAAATTATACCGCGTTGCGCGGCCGTTGGCAAGTGCCGGGCAAAACTTTCGGCCCCGGAGCGCGTTACTGCGGCCGCTCCAGCTCCGCCATTTTGTCGAACACGGCATTCATCACGTCCAGCGGCTTTTCGCCGGGCAGGATGCGCACCGAAAGGTACGGCTTGCCGGAAGCGTTCACCAGCAGGCGGCGGCCCATATCCTTGAGCAGGGGCTTGAGCGTGGCGAGGTCCAGCTTATCGGAATACAGAATGAGCGTATCCCGGTTTTGTGTGATCTCGTAGATGCCAAGCTTTGCAGCCACCACCCGCACCAGGCTGATGTCGATAAGCCCCTGCACGCTTTTGGGCACAGGACCGTAACGGTCCGCCAGCTCGTCCAGCACGTCGTCCGCGCCGGGGCGGTCGTCGATGGCGGCAATGCGCTTGTACGCCTCAATGCGTCCGGCGGCGTCCGGGATGTATTTTTCAGGGATGTAGGCGTCCACGGTGATGTCAATGAGGCAATCGCTCTTATCCGCCTGAACAGCCTCTCCCTTTTCGGCGGCGATGGCCTGGTTCAGCAGCTTGACATACATCTCATAGCCCACAGCCTCCATGTGGCCGTGCTGGCTCTGCCCCAACAGGTTGCCCGCGCCGCGGATCTGCAGATCGCGCATGGCGATGCGGAAGCCGGAGCCGAAGCTTGTGAACTCCCGGATGGCGGAAAGACGCTTGGCTGCAATGTCCGTGAGCACTTTATCCCGCCGGAACGTGAAATAGGCGTAGGCCTTGCGGCCCGAGCGGCCCACGCGGCCGCGGATCTGGTACAGCTGGGCAAGACCCATGCGGTCCGCGTCCTCTATGATGAGCGTGTTGCAGTTGCGCACGTCCACACCTGTCTCGATGAGCGTGGTGCACACCAGGACATCGATCTCGCCGTCCAGCAGCTTCTGCCATACCCCCGAAAGCGTGGCCTCGTCCATACGGCCGTGGGCCGTGGCGATGCGCGCGCCGGGCAAAAGCTCCGCCAGCTTTGCCGCACACTGGTCGATGGTATCGATGCGGTTGTGGATATAATACGCCTGGCCGCCGCGGTCCAGCTCGCGCCGCAGGGCCTCGGCCACCACGCCCGCGTCGTATTCCATCACATAGGTCTCGATGGGGCGGCGCTCAAAGGGCGGCTCTTCGATGGCGCTCATGTCCCGCAGGCCGCTCATCGCCATGTTCAGCGTGCGCGGGATGGGCGTAGCCGAAAGCGTCAGCATGTCCACGCCGATGAAATTTTCCTTCAGCTTTTCCTTGTGCTTGACGCCGAAGCGCTGCTCCTCGTCGATGATGACAAGGCCCAGATCGTGAAATTTCACATCCTTCTGCAGCATACGGTGGGTGCCCACCACCACATCCACAGTACCCGCGGCAAGGCCCTTAATGGTCTCTTTCTGCTGGCGGGCGCTGGCAAAGCGGGAGAGCAGCCCCGCTTTGACGGGGAACGCCTCCATGCGGGAGAGAATGGTGGTGTAGTGCTGCCACGCCAGGATCGTGGTAGGCACCAGCACGGCCACCTGCTTGCCGCCCATGATGCACTTGAACGCGGCGCGCAGCGCCACCTCCGTTTTGCCCACGCCCACGTCGCCGCACAGCAGGCGGTCCATCGGGTGGGGCTTTTCCATGTCTTTTTTTATTTCGGCCGCGCTGGTGAGCTGGTCGGCCGTTTCGTCGTATTCAAAACGCGTTTCAAAATCCCGCTGCCACTCGTTGTCCTCGGGGAACGCATAGCCCTGGGCCTGCTGGCGCCGGGCATACAAAGCGATCAGCTCTTTTGCCATCTCCTGCGTGGCCTTGCGCACGCGGCTTTTGGTTTTGTTCCACGCGTCGCCGCCCAGCTTCGAGAGCTTGACGCGCTCGCCGTCGCCGGGAGCTGTATAGCGGCTGATAAGGTCCAGTTGGGTAACGGGCACATACAGCGTGTCCGCTTTGTCGTAGTTGATTTTGATGTAATCCTTCACCACGCCCTGCAGGTCCAGCCTCTGGATGCCCGCATATACCCCGATGCCGTGGTTCTGGTGCACCACATAATCGCCGGGCGTGATGTCCGACAGGCTGGAAAGGCCCTTGCTCTTTGCCCTGGCCTTCTGCGGCGCGGCCGCGTTGTGGCGGCGGCTGGTGAACACGGCGAACTTGGCGAAGGGGTAATCCGCGCCCGCGTTCAGGTGGCCTTCAAACACACCCACGCTGCCCGGCGCAAGGGACGGCGGTTCCTTATGATACGCCTGGGCGGAAAAGCCCGCGGCGGCAAGGTCCCGCGCAAGCGCGGCGGCCGCGCGCTGCGTGCCCGCCAGCACTGCCACGGCATACTTTTGTGCCGTGAGCGGGCGCAGGTCGTCGGCCAGCGCGCTCACCTCGCCGCCCCAGGGCGGCAGGCTGTGGGTCTGGGCGTTGACGGTATCCGCCAGTTTCAGGTCCGGGATGGTGCGGGCAAAATTTTCACACACCACGGCATGCCGCTTCTCCGTCTCGTGCAGCAGATACGCGGTGTCCTCGTAGAAACGGTCCAGCCCGGGGGCCAGCACACCCTCTTCCAACAGGCCCTTGAACGCCTCTCCGAAGCGGAACTCCACGCCTTTGGCGGCCTCGCGCACGGCGCTTGGCTCGTTGAGGAACACGATGGGCGCGTCGAAATATTCAAAGATCGTCGCCGGCTTTTCGTACCGCAGCGCCAGATATTTGTCCATGGCGGCGGGCATCGTACCCGCGTCCAGCGCCTTGAGGTCGCCGTCCATGGCGTCGGCCAAAGCTTCCGCGTAGGCGGGCTTTGCCTTGGAAAGCGCCGTGCGCAGCAGCCTTGCGGCGGCCTCGGTGTCTCCGAACAGCACTTCCCGGGCCGGGGAAAGATAAATTTTTTTCACCGCCCCTTCCCGCCGCTGGGAAACAAGGTCAAAGCTGTGGATGCTGTCCACCTCGTCGCCCCAAAACTCCAGGCGGTGGGGCTTCTGCATGTCGGGCGCGTAAATATCCACAATACCGCCGCGCACCGAAAACTGGCCCGGGCCGTCCACCTGGAAGCGGCGCAGATACCCCGCGCCGAACAGCCGCTCGATGAGCACGTCCATGGAGATAGCCATTCCCTGCTTCACCGTGAGAGTGTTGCCGCAGAATTCCTGTTTGGGCGTTGTATATTGCAGCACGGCCTCCACGGGCGCGCACGCGACGCTCGTGCGGCCGCCCACCAGGTTGCCCAGCACGGCAAGGCGCCGGTACTCGTATTCATGGCTCTGGCCTTCCACGGGGCGCAGCACATAATCCCGTGCGGGGAATACCTCGGCCCGCCGGCCGAACACGGCGGCGTCCTCCGCAAAGCGCGTGGCATCGGCCTCGCCCGCGCACACCACCAGCGCGGAACGGCCCGTATCCTCGCACAGTGCGGCCAGCATCTGGGCGCGGGCCGTGGGCGGCATACCGAACAGGGCCACCACAGCGGGCTTCGCGCCCGCCATGCCCGCCAGCAGCCGTTTGTATTCAGGTGTTTGTTTCAGGAGAGCAGTCAGCATGAAAAAACCTCTCTGCGCCAAAGGCGGCTATATCGTCAAATAAAGAAAAAAACATACGCACAGCGCCGCCACGCCCACGCACAAAACGAGTGCCAGCGCCAACGGCCCCTCGCGGTAGGCCCGCGTCTCAGCGGCAGGCGTACGGCGCAGATGCACCACGGCCGCCAGAACGGAAGCCACACCCAGGCCCAGCGCAGCCGCGGGCACGAACACGGTGCCGGCCAGAAGCGTCAAGATGATAACGCTCTCCGCCAGCACGTCGTCCAGACCCGTCACATTGCCCGGCAGCAGATACAAAAGCCATGTAGCGCCTGCCCAGGCAGGCACCGCCAGCGCGAACCGCACGGGCCGCGTAAAGCTTTTTGCCAGCAGGCGCTGCTTGTCGCGGCACAGCCACAACCGCGCCGCCGCGCACCACAAAAGCGCCGTCAGGCACACGCCCAGCAGCGGGATAACGGCAAACGTCCATTCGTTGGGCCGCAAAATGCAGCCCAGCGCACCACCCAGCACCACGCCGCCCAAAATCAGGCAAGCAAGCTCATACCGGCGCTCCGGCGTCATTTTCTCTTTTTTCTTATCCATTGTACCTCGACATCGCAGTGTCAAACTGCCCTTTCATCATAAGCTCCAGCGCGCCGCAGATATCGTCGTAACGCGCCTCCACGGCCTTTTTCTCAGCCTGCGTCAGTCGGCTCAGCACCCAGTCCGCCAGGTCATACTCCGGACGCGGCTTTTCCCCCACGCCGATCTTTACCCGCGGGAAATCCTGCCCGATGTTCCCAATGATGCTTTTGATGCCGTTGTGCCCGCCCGCCGAGCCCGTTTTCCGGATGCGCAGGCGTCCCGGCGCCAGCGAGATATCGTCGAACAGAACGATGATGCGCTCCGGCGGGACCTTGTAAAAATCCGCCGCCTTGCGCACGGCATCGCCGGAAAGGTTCATAAAGGTCTGCGGCTTCATCAGCAGCACCTTCACGCCCGCCGCCGTGCCCGTGCCCGTCAGCGCGTCGAACTTCGCCTTCGTCACCCTCACGCCCCATTTTTCCGCCACATGGTCCAGCGCGGCGAAGCCCGCGTTATGGCGCGTGCCTTCATATTTTTTGCCCGGGTTGCCCAGGCCCACGATGATCGCATCAATGCTTGTCTGCTTTTTGAAAAACATGGTCTCTCCTGTGGAATGCACAACACGGCGGCACGGCGCACCGCGCCGTGCCGCTGCATTTGTATTGTATTATTTCAGCCGCGCCGCTCACACAAACAGCGTGGAGACGGGCTTGTCGGAATAGATGCGCGCCACTGCCTCGGCCAGCACGGGCGCGACGCTGAGCACCTTGATCTTTTCAATTTGTTTTTCCGGCGGCAGGGCGATGGTGTCCAGCAGCACGACCTCATCCAGCGCGCTGTCCCGGATGCGCCCGATGGCCGGACCGGAGAGCACGCCGTGGGTGGCGCAGGCCGTCACGCTCTTGGCTCCGCGCGCCTTAATGGCGCCGGCCGCATTGCACAGCGTGCCCGCGGTGTCGATCATATCGTCCACGATGACCACGTCCCGGCCTTCCACCTCGCCGATGATGTTCATCACCTCAGAAACATTTGCCCTTGGACGCCGCTTATCCACAATGGCCAGAGGAACGTCCAGCCGTTCGGCAAAGGCACGGGCGCGGGCCACGCTGCCCAGGTCCGGGCTGACGACCGTCACGTTGTCATGGTAAGGCTCCGTTTTGCGTGCGAAATAGGGCGTCAGAATGGGCGCGCCGTACATATGGTCCACCGGTACGTCGAAAAAGCCCTGGATCTGCGACGCGTGCAGGTCCATGGTCAGCACGCGGTCGGCTCCCGCCGTTACGATCAGGTCCGCCACCAGCTTGGCCGTAATGGGGTCCCGCGCGCGGGATTTCCGATCCTGCCGGGCGTAGCCGTAATACGGAATGACGGCTGTGATGCGCCCGGCCGACGCGCGCCGGAAAGCGTCCATCATGATGAGCAGCTCCATCAGGTTGCAGTTGACAGGGCTTGAGGTGCTCTGCACCACATAAACGTCGCTGCCGCGCACCGATTCCTGGATGGAGACCTGTATCTCGCCGTCGCTGAAGCGTCCCACTTCGCTGCGTCCCAGCGTGATGCCGAGGCACTCCGCCATTGCCGCCGCCAGTGGCTTGTTGGAATTCCCCGCGAAGATCTTGATATCCTTGCCGTGAAGATTCATACCCGCGCACGTCCTTTCCGCATCATCCGTCATTCTGTCCTTATTCTGTTTTCAAAGTTTATTTCGAGCCGGCTTCTTCCTTTGCCTGCTGCTTTGCGATGAACTTTTCCAGCTTGCCCTTCGCCCACTGCGGCTTGTTCACCTGCCGCGCCCGGGCAATGCCCAGCGCGCCCGCGGGCACGTCGTCGGTAATGGTGCTGCCCGCCGCGGTGTACGCGCCGTCGCCCACGCTCACGGGCGCCACCAGGTTCGTATTGCAGCCGATGAACGCATAATCCCCGATGGTGTTGCGGTGCTTGGCCGCGCCGTCGTAATTGACGGTGACCACGCCGCAGCCGAAATTGCAGTATTTGCCCACGTCGGAATCGCCCACATAGGTCAGGTGCGAAACGCTGGTGCCCTTGCCCACAGTGGAATTCTTGATCTCCACAAAATCGCCGATGTGCACATTTTCGCACACACGGCTGTCCGGCCGAATATGTGCAAACGGGCCGATAGCCGCGCCGCTCTCGATGACGCTGTCATAACCCTGGCTGGCGTTGAATTTCACGTTCTCGCCCACCGTCACGTTTTCCAGCAGGCTGTTCGGGCCGATGACGCTGCCCGCGCCGATTTTTGTCTCCCCCCGCAGGATGGTGCCCGGCAGGATGACCGCGCCCGGCGCGATCTCTACCGTGTCGTCGATGAGGATGCCGTCGGCGGAATAAAAAACAACGCCCGCGGCCAGGTGCCGCTCAAACGTTGCCTCAAATGCCGCCCGGCGCTGCCGGTATGCTGTTATTGCTTCGTTCTCCATGGACAAACGCCCCCGTTTCTGGTTTGATGTGCGGCGCGCGCAAGGCCCGTCCGCAGAGTTCGATAACGCCTATCTATACACTTCTATTTTACGATATTCCAGGCGTTTTGCAAGGGCATCGGCAAAATTGCACCAAAAATTCAAAATTGCGCGTTAAAATACAATAAAAAACAGGGAAATAACAGTAGCATTGCCCGCCGCTTTTTGTTATAATGATGTGTGCAAATGGACAAGTTTTTTGTTCATTCGTGCACGGGAATGGGTTTTGGGTTTTCCCGCGCACAAAAAAATTTGGAGGTAGAGAAATTTGAGTGACAAAAAATACCTGTACCTGTTCAGTGAAGGGAACAAGGACATGCGTGAGATCCTCGGCGGCAAGGGCGCTAACCTTGCCGAGATGACCAATGCCGGCATGCCTGTTCCCCAGGGCTTCACCATCAGCACCGAGGCCTGCACCCAGTATTACAACGACGGCCGCCAGATCAACGAAGGCATCATGGCCGACATCTACGAGTATATCGGCAAGATGGAGGAGATCGTCGGCAAGAAGTTCGGCGACCCCGCCAACCCCCTGCTGGTTTCCGTCCGTTCGGGCGCGCGCGCTTCCATGCCCGGTATGATGGATACCATCCTCAACCTGGGCCTGAACGACGAAGTTGTTGAGGGTCTGGCCAAAAAGACGGGCAACCCCCGCTTCGCCTATGACAGCTATCGCCGCTTTGTGCAGATGTTCAGCGACGTTGTCATGGAGATGAACAAAAGCGAATTCGAAAAAATCATCGATGAGATGAAGGAAGCCAAGGGCGTCACCCAGGACGTGGAGCTGGACGCCGACGACATGAAGGCTCTTGTTGCCAAATTCAAATCTCTCTACAAGGAAAAAATGGGCGCGGACTTCCCCACCGACCCGAAGACGCAGCTCATCGAGGCCGTTAAGGCCGTGTTCCGCAGCTGGGACAACCCCCGCGCCAACACCTACCGCCGCATGAACGAGATTCCCTACGACTGGGGCACCGCCGTCAACGTACAGGCCATGGTGTTCGGCAACTCCGGCGAGAACTCCGGCACGGGCGTGGCGTTCACCCGCAACCCCGCCACCGGCGAGAAGGCCCTGTTCGGCGAATACCTCATCAACGCCCAGGGCGAGGACGTGGTGGCCGGCATCCGTACGCCGTCCCCCATCAGCCACCTGAAAGACCAGATGCCTGAGGTCTACGACCAGTTCGTGACCATCGCCACCAAGCTTGAGAACCACTATCGCGACATGCAGGACATGGAGTTCACCATTGAGGATGGCAAGCTGTATATGCTGCAGACGCGCAACGGCAAGCGCACCGCCGCCGCCGCGCTGAAGATCGCCGTGGACCTGGTGGACGAGGGCATGATCACCGAAAAGGAAGCCGTGCTGCGCGTGGAGCCCAAGCAGCTGGACAGCCTGTTGCATCCGCAGTTTGACCCGGCCGCGCTGAAGGCCGCCGCCGTCATCGGCAAGGGCCTGGCCGCCTCTCCGGGCGCCGCCTGCGGCCAGGTGGTGTTCACCGCCGACGAAGCCAAAGAGGCTGTTGAAAGCGGCAAGATGAAGAAGGTCGTTCTGGTCCGTCTGGAGACCAGCCCCGAGGACATCGAAGGCATGGCCGTGGCGCAGGGCATCCTGACGGTGCGCGGCGGCATGACCAGCCACGCGGCCGTTGTGGCCCGCGGTATGGGTACCTGCTGCGTGTCCGGCTGCGGCGACATCGTCGTAGATTACGACAAAAAATGCTTCACGCTTTCCGGCAAGACCTACAACGAGGGCGACTGGATCTCCATCGACGGCTCCACGGGCAACATCTACGGCGAGGCCGTGCCCACGGTGGAAGCCTCCATCTCCGGCGATTTTGGCCGCTTCATGGGCTGGGCCGACGCCGCGCGCAAGCTGGAAGTGTTTGCCAACGCGGACAACCCCCGCGATGCCAAGCAGGCCGTCGAGTTCGGCGCGGAAGGCATCGGCCTGTGCCGCACCGAGCATATGTTCTTTGAAGCCGACCGCATCAAGGCTGTGCGCGAGATGATCGTAGCCCGCGACGTAGAGGCCCGCAAGGCCGCTTTGGCCAAGGTTCTGCCGTATCAGCAGAGCGATTTCGAGGCCATGTACAAGGTCATGGGTGAGCGCCCGATGACCATCCGCTACCTGGACCCGCCCCTCCACGAGTTCCTGCCCACCAAGGAAGAGGACATCGTTGAGCTGGCAAAGGATCTGGGCATCACCGTGGAGCATCTGCGCAATGTCATCGACAGCCTGCATGAGTTCAACCCGATGATGGGTCACCGCGGCTGCCGCCTGGCCGTTTCTTATCCGGAAATTGCCGAGATGCAGACGACCGCCGTCATCAACGCGGCCATCAACGTCATCAAGGAGTGCGGCTACAACATCGTGCCCCACATCATGATCCCGCTGGTTGGCGAAGTGAAAGAGCTGAAGTTCGTGAAAGACGTTGTTGTTGCAACCGCGGACAAGCTGATTGCTGAGGCCGGTGTGGACATGAAATATGAGGTCGGCACCATGATCGAGATCCCGCGCGCCGCCCTGACGGCCGACGAGATCGCCAAGGAAGCCGAATTCTTCTCCTTCGGCACCAATGACCTGACGCAGATGACTTTCGGCTTCAGCCGCGACGACGCGGGCAAGTTCCTCAGCTATTACTACGACAACAAGGTCTACGAGAGCGACCCGTTCGCGCACCTGGACCAAAACGGCGTAGGCAAACTGGTGGAGATGGCTGCGAAGCTGGGCCGCCAGACCCGTCCGGAGCTGGGCCTCGGCATCTGCGGCGAGCACGGCGGCGACCCGACGAGCGTCGAGTTCTGCCACCGCGTGGGCTTGGACTATGTGAGCTGCTCCCCCTTCCGCGTGCCCATCGCGCGCCTTGCCGCCGCACAGTATACCATCACCGCCCACGTCAAGCTGTATAATGCTGTGCAAAGTGTACGTTTGACCGTTGTGCTGCAAAAAAACGTACAGACCTGGTCGGGCACCTGGGACGATATTTTCGTCTTCAGTGCCGGAGGCGCAGGCAGTGCCGCGCTGGCGCACGAAATGCGCCTTTCCTCCGGCGTGTACCGTGCAAA
>NZ_JAFOIN010000054.1:0-11959 GCF_017421385.1 Ruthenibacterium sp.
CCCCTATATGATAACGCTATGGCAGAAAATTTCTTTTCCATTCTCAAGACAGAGTGTATCTACCGCCATAAACCGGCCTCATTCTGCGAGGCCAATGAGATGATTGACCGCTACATCAATTTTTACAACTACGAGCGCATCCAGTTAAAAACTGGAGTGGCGCCGCTCACGCTGCGCCACTCCGCTTAATACTTCATATTTCTCCCTACATAGAGGCCTTTTGGTGCTGTCCGCACAATCTGGGGCGGTTTAGCTCGGTTCTGCGGCCTTTTTCTTGTATAGCAACGTATAAACCTGTGAAAGGGAAATATCATAATTAGAACAGTCAACGCCAATATGAAATTGTAATAAAACGCCGAAGAAATTTTGTAGTTTTTCGGCGAGGGAGTAACAAAATCAGGTGCTTCGCTGCTCAAAAAGAGTGTTCACGATCTGCTGCTTCTAGCGTATCAATTTCTTGCGTTCTTTCAGTCGATAAGACTCGCCCTTGATGTTGATTACGGTGCAATGGTGAAAAAAACGGTTCAGGATGGCAGAGACAATGGTGTCATCGGCAACCACCTCGTTCCACTGGGGGAAAGTCTTGTTAGCGGTAAACGCGGTGGAGGGTTTCTCATACTGTCTGGCAATGAGCTAAAAAACAGATTTGCGCCCTGAATATCCATGTGAAGATAACCGATTTCGTCAATAATCAGCATCCTGTACTTAGCTAAAACCTTGAGTTTATTCGGGAGCCGGTTTTCAAAATGCACCATCAGCTGGTGGCAGTTGATGTAGTAAGTGGGGAACCTATACTGGTCAGCCAGCACCCCGGAAAGCGCCCACACGGCCTGCGTCCGGAGCGTCCCTTGCACAAAATCTCACCACGGGGATCCCCGTCCGCCGTATATCGTTGCGGGCAGGGAAATCCCCTCTGTGCGAAGCGATCCGGCTGCATGTCTGTCGCTGTGCCGATGCCGCAGGCTCGGTCACAGCTGGCTCAGATAGTTCATAAAATTTTGTTTGTTTTCCCGTGCCGACGTTGTGGGACGTCCCAGATCGGCCCGCGCGCCGATGGAGCTTCGCACCTCGATGAAGCTCAGCTGTCCCCGCTCCTTCGCCTGCTCAAGCGCTTGATCCAATGCGTCAAAGGAATCCACGCACACGCAATGACGATACCCGCACGCCGCGGCAATCTTCACCAGATCCACCGATGCCGCCACCGTCGGCATTCCACCCACGGTCTCGTGCGCGCCGTTGTTGATGACAATATGAATCAAATTGCGCGGTGCATTTGCCCCGATGACGGCCATAGCGCCCATATGCATCAGAACGGCGCCATCGCCGTCAATGCACCACACACGCGTATCCGGCTTTTGCAGCGCCACGCCAAGCGCGATGGAGGAACTGTGTCCCATCGAGCCGACCGTCAAAAAATCATATTGGTGCTTTTGCCCGTTTTGCGCACGAATCTCAAACAATTCCCGGCTTGCTTTTCCGGTGGTGGACACGATCGGATCCTGTCCGCTCACGCGCGTAATATGGCGGATGATCTCCTCACGGCCCATTGTATTTTTGTTTTCATACTGCACCGCACTGTCAAAAGACAGAGCGCCCTTTCGAATGACAAACGCCGCGTTTTTTCCCTGTGCCAAAAGCTTGCGGTACCGCTCCATCACATCGCGCACCTGCGCGTCGCTGGTATCTTTTCCGATCACAAACGCCTCGATTTGCATATCCCGCAGCAGCTGCAGCGTGACCTCGCCCTGATAGACATGCTGCGGTTCGTCATGGACGCCCGGCTCACCCCGCCAGCCGATGATAAACAGCATGGGGATCGCATACACCTTTTCATTGAGCAGCGAGGCGACCGGATTGATGATATTCCCCTCGCCGCTGTTCTGCAGATAGACCACCGGCGTTTTCCCTGTGGCAAGGTGATACCCCGCAGCCAGCGCAACGCAGTTGCCTTCGTTTGCGGCAATGATGTGGTGCTGCGGATCGATGCCGTATGTCGCCATCAAATAATCACACAGCGATTTCAGCTGAGAGTCCGGCACGCCCGTATAAAAATCAGCGCCGATAATTTTTGCCAAAGTTTCCGCGTTCATTGTGTTTTTCTCCCCAATATTTGTTGATACAACGCCAGAATCGTCGCCTGATCCAATGCAACAGGATGGTTTTTCAAGCGCACCGGGTTCACCGAAGACGCAAGAAGCGCAAGCTCCTGCCCGCTCGCCTGCGGAACCGGAAGAGAAAGCTGTTCGACAAGCATCTGAAATTTGCGCATCGCCTGATCCGGCGTGTCACAGCCGAACGCCCGAGCAAGCTCGCAGAAAACCGTTTGCAGATACTGTGCGCCCCGCGGGTCGGTACACTGATCCGGATGCTCAAGCATATAAGGCCACAGCGCTTTCACACAAAGCGCCGCCGCATGGCCGTGCGCAATGCCGTACAAACTTGTGATCTTATAACACATTGCATGGCCCGCTGTCGTCTGCGTAATATTGATCGCTTTGCCGGCCAGATGGGCGGCCTGCAGCATCTCGGAATTGCCGGCCTCCTCATTGGCCAGATAGGCGTCTTTATTTTCCAGAATCCGGCTGATCGCCGCGCGCGCGTATGCTTTGCTTTGCTCGTCGGAATGGATCGACCAAAAGGATTCAACCGCATGGCACAGCGCGTCCAGCATTGTGGCTTTCTTTTGATATTCCGGCAGTGTGCGCAGTGCGGAAGGATCCATCAGAACCGCCGAAGGAATGCAGCTCTCATGTGAAACCGATTGTTTTTCTCCTTCAAAATAAATCACCGCATACCGCGTGGCCTCGCTTCCCGTTCCGGCCGTTGTCGGCACGGCAAGAAGCGGGATTGCGTTCGGCACGATCGGCTGACGCAGATAATTGACGGACGGATCCATTTCGGCGTACAGTTTAATGCATTTTGCAACGTCCATCGCGCTGCCGCCGCCCACGGCAAGAATCAGGTCACACCGGTGCGCGCGAAACATTGCAACACCTTTGACAACAGACTCGTACAAAGGATTTGGCGCAAAATCACTGAACCGAACCACCGAAACGCCCATGCGTTCCGGCAGCTGCTCAAAATAGGCGTTCAGGCGCAGAAAGGAAATCGCGTTGTCGCATACCAGAAAAATCCCGCGCACTGCGTGCTCCTGCAGATACCGGTCCAGTTCCGAGTAATCCCGATCCGCTGTCAGGATGATTTGTTCTGCCATAAACTGTATTCGCTCCTTCCCGTTCGGGTCAAAGTTCTTCCGGGATCAGCGTGATGATCTCCTGGATGGACAAACATTTTTCGTCGCATTCTTTGGCGCGATGATGCTCCAGAATCGTGCGCGCCGCATCCTGCATGGCAGGGATTCCCGTGCGCGTCATCTGATTGGCATAAATGACGATATTGACGCCGCGCGCTTTAAATTCTTCTTCCGTCACGGCGTTGAACGATGTGGGAACGACCACGATCGGCGTTACGGAATCCTTTGCGCGGAATTTTTCCACAAATTCAAAAATTTCCGCAGGGTCTTTCCGGCGGCTGTGGATCATGATCGCATCCGCGCCCGCACCGGCAAAGGCGAACGCACGCGCAAGCGCATCGCCCATTCCGCGCTCCAGAATCAGGCTTTCGATCCGCGCGCAGATCATGAAATCTTTTGTCTTCTGCGCATGTTTTCCCGCCGCAATTTTGGCGCAGAAATTTTCAATGCTGTCTTGTGTCTGCTGCACCTCGGTGCCGAACAGGGAATTTTTCTTCAGGCCGGTCTTGTCCTCAATGATGATCATCGAGACGCCCATGCGCTCCAGCGTTTTCACCGTATAGACAAAATGCTCTGTCAGTCCGCCGGTATCCCCGTCAAAAATGATGGGCTTTGTGGTGACCTCCATGATCTCGTCGATCGTGCGCAAGCGCGAGGTCATGTCTACCAGCTCGATATCCGGTTTGCCTTTGGCGGTGGAATCACACAGAGAGCTGACCCACATCGCATCAAACTGACGCGCCGCGCCATTTTGATAAACCGTTGTTTTTTCCACGATCAGGCCGGTGATGCCGCTGTGCGCTTCCATCGCGGTGACAAGGCCCTTCATCGCCAGCGTTTTCTTCAGCCGGGCACGGCGCACATCCGGCAAAGACAGTTCGGCGCGGGCACGCTTGTCAAGCTGTTCGTATTTGGGATCCTTGGAATACGGATACTCCACCAGTTTTCCGCCATACGACGCCAGAATCGAAACCACTTCGTCCCGAACCGGCTTTTGAAACCCGGATTGCCAGTCGTCGCCATGCACGACAACGTCCGGCTGATACCGCTCCAGATTCTCCCGATAGCTGAGGCTTTTCTGCTCCACCACACGGTCCACGCCGGCCAGCGCTTCAAACATGGCCTTGCGCTCCTCAAACGGAAGCAGCGGATAGCGCTTATAGCTCACAACCGCCTCGTCCGACAAAACGCCGATGATCAGCCGGCCAAGCCGCTTGGCCTTTTTGATGAGAGAAATGTGCGCGCCGTGAAGCACATCCGTCGAAAAACACAGATAGACCGTGCGGCGCTCGATTTGCGCGACCCGCTCGCACACGGCTTGCAGATCTTCGGGATTGTCGATCTCACTGCACAGCAGATCTTTCACGTCCAGCGGGACGATCCGGCAGCGGTCGGTCACTTCATTCAGCGCGTTTTCCGCATAGCACTTCCGGTCTCCCGTCTCGCAGAAATGCACAATGCGCTCCATCCAGACGCGCCAGTCTTCCCGGTTCAGCCGGTACAGCGCCTGTGCCGCAACCGCGTCATCAAAAAACTCGATGCCGACCTTTTCCACCCGTCCGTTGTGCACAACCGCCTTGAAATCCTTTTCCGGCAGCGCAAGCGTCGAGCTGACGGCCATGCAGCTTTCCGCAGACACACAGATGCGATCCAGCACTTCGTTTTCAAACACAAGATCTCCGTGCATCAGCAAAATATCGTCATCCAACAAATCTCTTGCACAGTAAATGGAATAGATATAGTTGGTCTGCCGGTACTCCGGATTCTTTACATAGGTGATGTGTAGCGGCAGATGCAGCCCCTCGCAGTAATGCATCAAAACGGTGTCAAACAGGCCGGTTGTCATGACCACTTCTTTCACACCGATATCCGCCAACTGCTTGAGCTGCCGGCTGACGATCGTCTCGTTGCTTCCGATGTCCGTCATGCATTTGGGATGTTCTGACGTCAGCATGCCCATTCGGCTGCCAAGCCCGGAGTTTAAGATCAGTGCTTTCATATTCGATTCTCCTATATCAAAATATCACGGCTGGTTTTGGCCACAGCGTCAGCCTTCCGCATCCTGCTGCTCTGCAAGTGCGATATGCTGTGCCAGCTCGCTCATCTGTTGGTTCAATTTTGAGATCTTCAATGTATTGGTAAACAGCTTGAGGATGAGTGCAAACAGGATTACCAAATACACCAAATTGGCCGGAGATTGAAATTCAAGCAGGTCTGCCGCCCATGTGGCAATGCCGGGGAACACGCCCAGCACAACCAAAGCGGCGCTGAACAGAATCCAGTAGATCGCATAGTCGATCTGCATGCGGCCCTTGCGAATATAGTGCACAAAATACAAAAGCGTCAGCACTGCGCCGACCAGAAGCAAAATCCGGATCTCGATGCTCATACATTCGCCTCCTTGTCATGAAACCGCGCCCCGCCGCGGAATCGCTGCAGCAGTAGAATCGACACACCCACGCGCAGCATATACCCGATGCTGCGGGATATGTTGAGATAGCTGGTTCCGGCGATGCGCTCGTCCATCGTCACCTGTATTTCATCGACGCGCGCGCCGCGGGAAATAAAGCTGCTGATGGTGTCGGGTTCCGGCGCACAGTTGATGCGCGTAGCCAGTTCCCGGATCATCGTGCGGTTATAGATGCGCATCCCGCTGGTGGGATCCTTAATCGTTTTTCCCGTTGTAAGACGGATCGCACCGGAAATCAGATAGCTTCCCACCATGCGCAGGGTAAACGGTTTGCGCTGTGTCACAAATCTGCTTCCGATCACGATATCATATCCGTCGTTCAGACGCGCCAGCAGCGGCGCAATATATTCCGGGCGATGCTGCCCGTCCGCATCAAACTGCACCGCGGCGTCGTAATCATGCTGCATTGCATATTTCATGCCCGCCTGCACCGCACCGGCAAGCCCGAGATTGATCGGCAGGCTGACCATTCGATATCCGCGCGCACGGCAAATCTCCTCGGTGCGGTCGGCGCTTCCGTCGTTGACGATCACATAGTCAACTTCCGGGCATTCCGCCTGAAGCCGCTCGATCACGGATTCAATATTCTCTTCCTCGTTGTATGCCGGAATTACCGCAAGTACTTTCAACTGATACACTTCCCGTCCCTGATCACATTTGTCGAACGATCCCGTCACTGTTTTGCGTTTCGTTCCTGGTTCCAATACGTTCTGTATCCGAACGCAGCGATCCACGCCAGACAAAACGCGCGCACCGCCATGCTGCAAAGATACGCCAGGCCGGCGCCGGCAAGCCCCTGTGCCCGCACAAAAAGCGGCGTGATGAGCAGCGTGGCGGCAAAGGTAACGCCATCACCCAGCAGCAAAAAATACTGACGGCGCATGATCGTAATTACATAATACAGCACTGTTGCAAGCGCATTCAGCCCGCCGCCCAAAAGCACGATCATCAGAACGTTCCGATAGGGCGCAAGCGGCAGCCCGTACAGCAGCTGCAAAACAGGGATACCCAAAAACCACGCGCCCGCCAGCACGCCGAGCGTCACTGCAATCACCCAGCCGATCAGAACAAAAACGATGCGGCGGAACGCATTGCGCTCTTTTGCATTCCATTTTGCCCGCAGCGTGGTGAGCATGGGCCGGAACGCAAAAATACTGAACAGATTGATGATTGCCGCCGGCATGTACAGCGGCGTCCAATATCCCTGCATCTGCGGAATCACCGCATCGACCTGCATTTTGGTCGCATTCAGGATATACATGTTCATAAAAGAGCTGGCAAACAGCGGAAGGCACGCCGCAAGAATCTTTCGACATGCCGCACCGGAAAACACCGGCCGCACCCGATCGACAAAGCGTTTTGCCACCCGCATGTCAAACAGCACGATACACAATACCGATGCCGCCGGCATGGACACAGCTGCCAGAATGCTGTTTTGGGTCAGCCACAGCGTGACCGTATAGGCGCAACCGGCAAGAAAGACGCGCAGCGCCAGAGCCTGGCCGGCATATTCAAGATGCCCCTGCTGCTGAAACAGCCCCTGAAACACATCGGAAAAGGCGTCCAGCATTTTAAACATGCAGATCGAAAAGATCACAAGCGCTTTTTCGCCCGAATACTGAAAGCCGAACACATAGGCCGCGCACAAAACCGTCATTGCCGCACAGGTCAAAATCCGCAGCCCGTAATACTCGCCAAAGCGAAACTGCTCGTCCAGATCCGTCGATTGGAACGGCCGAACCTCGCAGTTGGCGAATGTGGCAAACACCTGACAAAGGCCAAACGCCAGACCCAGAATTCCGCCCTGCTCCACCCCGGCAAGCCGTGTGGCAACAATGGTCAGCAGCATGGTCGCCCCGGCATTGATGACGCTTCCGATCATATTCCAAAGAAAAGCGCGCCGGCCTGCTGCATTCGGCGTGCGGTGATCAGTCACTTGCTTCATCTCCAAAGCTCAGCCGGTACGGCACGATCGATGAGCGTTTTCCCTCCGGCAGCGGTGTCATATAATCATCCCCAAAGACGATGCGCAGCATCGCGTGCGGATCATGCGGCATGCTGATCGTCATGTCCTCAAAAGGAAGCTTCTGCAGCGGAAAAATCACCTGCGTCGGATAGATCCGTTCCTCCGGCTTGAGGCCGAACGGACACCCGATCCGGCCGGTCGGCTGTTCGCCGGCAACCTGCGCCGCATTCTGCATCCACCGGTGCAGCGCTGCGCGCGGGAAAATTTTTACGCACACCGATCCCGCTGCACACATGGCATAGACGATCCAGCGTTTCAGCCCCCGATACGGCAGGTTGGGGAATGGCATGTTGCGCAGAATGCACAATTTTTCCAGCACCCAGCAGTTGCGCTTCATTTTTTGAAATGCAGCCGCGTCGTCCGGCATCCAGTCAAAGCAGAAAATATCCAGAAAGATCCCCGTCTCATAGGGGGCGTTCTTCATGGAAAGCATGCGGAATTCCGTGCCTTTTTTCATAATGCGGCTCGTCATGAACGGATACCGCGGATCGGTCTGGCCGTTGAGCAGCGTGTAACCGTCACCGAATTCCAGCGGTACCAATTCGCGCAGCCGCTCATAATCCTTGCGCATCATTCCGACATCAATGTCGTCATCCCACGGAATGATCCCCGTGTGCCGCACCTGACCCAGCGCAGTGCCGAACGCCGCAAAATACTGCAGCCCGTGCTTTTCACACATCGCATCAAATTTTTTCAGGATGTCCAGCTCCACAAGCTGAAGCCTGCGCAGCGTTGCCGCATCATATACCTGATCAATTGTCTGTTTCATAACGACTCCTCGTTTTTCTGTGTTTTTTCCCTGCTTGTGCGCAAAGCCGACGGGATTCTGACCCATTGTCGGAGCCACAAATAGAACCGGTGTCCCAGCAAAATCTCCAAAATCAGCAGCAGCGGGTAAATCGGCATCAGATAGCGATCCACCGGGCTTGCGATCACAACGATCCCCAGTGTATAGACGAAAACGGAAAAAGACAGCAGGAAAATCAGCGTCCAATCGAGATCTTCCCGTTTTTTCCGCGCGCACATCCACATCCGGATGCATGCGAAAACCATGACAACTGGCGCGAAAAAGCCGCCCCACGAGAAGGCCACGTCCGCTGCACCGATCGTCGCGTCATTGAACAAAAAGGATTGCAGGAAACTGGCGTCTCCCACCTGTATGATCTGCTCGTTGAATATGCGGACCCCCTCGGGGGCACTCTTTTTCGACGGGGCTTTGGGCAAATTGGTGTCGCCGCGCTGTCGGTTTTGGTAAAACTCCGCCACCATATCGATCTCGTTTCCGTTGACAAAATAGATCTGATCACTCAGCGGGCTGTGCTTATAATCCTTGTTTTGCACGTTCTGCTGCAAAATATTTAATAAGACGAGATAGTTATCCCAATAGCTTGCCAGGAACGCGCTGGGGCTCAGGAAAAACATATCTTTCAGAAAAACCAGCGTACCGACAACAGACCCGTCGCAGGAAAGCGTCTGCGTGCGCAGCAATGTGCCGTCCCGCCGATAGACGCCCACCTCGACATCTCCATTCGGAACAAACAGCTCATCGGCCTCCGGATCTTCCTCTTCTGACGTCTGCTGCGGCAGCGGATAGATATACCGCACCGCGCCCGACAGCGAGCTGTAAAAATAATCTCCGTCTTTTTGGGCGCTACCGCCGCCTGTGATCATACTCCAGGTGCTCATATAGCTCAGCAGCGCCGTACCCACACACATCAGACTGACCACCGAAACCAGCACGCGCCGGAGCGAAAACCGCCGAATCCACAAAATCAGTTCCGATGCCGCAGCCGGCACCAGAACACACAGCACAAACATCTGCTTGGTGGCATATCCCAGCACACACAGACCCGCCACAGCCGCAATCCGCACCAGATAAATCCAGCGCCGGTACGTCCGGCATCCGGACTGCAGGTACAAATGTGTCTGCAGCAGCAGATAGAAGCCGGCAAGCACGATCGTGCATGCTGCAAATTCCGTGAGCATCGTATGATAATAGCCGAAGATGATCGGGTTCAGCAAAATCAACACACACAGAATCGCATCGGAACCCCACACGCCGAAGCGCCGCGGGAAATCCAGCAACAGGAAAATTTTCTGCAAAAGAACAGCTGCGGCCAAATAGAACAGCGCCATCAAAACCAGGCTGCCCAATGTTGTATAGCCGAACAACTTAGACGACAAATAAATCAAAAACGGAAATCCCGGCCCGCGCCGGATGTCCCACTGAGAAAAGGGCACGTTGCCTTCCAGAATCTGCGCGTTTGCATAATAATGCACGGTATCATTGTAATATTGCGGCTGAAACGCAAAGAAGACAAGCAGCAGTCCGCCGAAGATCAGCCAATGGCGATGATCGATGCGGCAAGCCGGAACATATGTGCGAAAATCTGCAGAAAACGCCTGATACCGCGCACGCACAGCCTCGTTGTATTTGCGGCAATACCCAAGCGCGGCCTGACACGCCGCAATCCCAAGCGCAGCCGTGCCAAGAGCAACAAGTTTTTCCTTATCCCCGGGTCCGTACCACAGATTTTCCCACGCGTTCAGGAATCCCAGCCGGACGCCGAGCGGGATCAGGAAGAGAAACCATGAGACAGACGCCGCCACAGCGCCGACCGCAGTGTGCCGGGACGGGGCAAACGACAAAATGATGCCCGCCGTACCAATCAGCAGCAAAACGACCATTTGCCATGCAATCCGGTTCGCCGTTTGCCACGAAGGCAGCTGCATATAATCAAAGACCGTCCAGCCGGCATCCGCACGTTCCGTCACGGCAACCGTCCGGCTTTCGTCATCGGCAAAGCCCAGCTGCACCGTTGAAGGCATTGGACTGGACAAGCCCAGAAACCGGTTCTTATAAGGATCCCGAACGGTGATCGAAGCGCCGGTTTCCTGCGCGGTATACGTCAAGCCGTTTTCCCAGGTAAAGCGAAATCCCTCATTCTCCAGCACTTTATCACTGTCGCGCCGGGTCACGGAAAGATCTGTGCCCTCCTGCAGCGTCACAGTCACTTCGCGCGGGCGCACGGTTTGCTCCAGCTGTACAAACAAGCCGGTTTGCACCACAAACCCCATCCAAACAAGGCCCGCCAGACATGCCAGCACACGCAGCGCAATTCTTCTGCGTTCTTTGCGGCATCTCCACAACGCCCAAAGCAACCCGCCGGTCACCCAAAGCGCACAGTAGCTCATCACATAGGGTGCCAGAAGCTGACGCGGCGAATAAATCGTTCCGTTTTCCGATGTTTCAAAATCGATCATCTGATTGATGAACCCGAATTGCAGATACGCGGCTGCGTGCCCGGTTCCGCCCGAAAACATCACGCGCGAGTTCATGCGCGGCAGACGGATCGTAATTTGCGCCAGCTCCTGTGAACTGATCAAATGCGGCACCGCCGAATCATCAGAGGATTCTTCAACGAATCCGCTGTTTTTCCAAACGACCTGCGAATCATCCAAAACCCAAACGGAAAGAATTCCGGGTTCCGTCGCAGTGACGGTCAGCTCAACGGGGAGCATCCGATTGGGGATCTGATAGCCCAGACCCAAAAAGATGAACAGCCAAATCAGCACGCCGGCCAACCGGTGTTTGCGGGTGTCTTTCAACATCGACCTCTCCCAATTCATAATATGATGTTTTTTATTAGTATATCATATCCTCTGCAGATTCACAATTCAAATCGAGACGTATCTGCACGATATTGCATCATTTACATATTTTTCGAGTTCCCTGCATATGCAATAAAAAACCCCCGGCAAAGCCGGGGGTTTTTCATATGCGGGCGTAGCCCTAGAATACTAGCATGCGCGTCACGTCGCGCAAGTACGGTCTGCCAGCCGCGAAAGTTCTGTTACTTGCCGCCCGTAAACGGGCGCTTTAAAAGTCCGGCATGGTCAGTTGCTCTCCTGCTTTGTCCTGCTCGTACTGTCGTTGGATGTACTCCTGTATTTTCTTTGCATTTTTTCCTGCAGTGTCCACGTAGTACCCGCGGCACCAGAATTCCCGGTTCCGGTATTTCTATTTTTGCTCCGGGAACTTCTCGTACAACATCAGGCTACTCTTTCCTTTTAGGTACCCCATGAAACTCGCTACTGCTATCTTTGGCGGTATCTCGATCAGCATGTGGATGTGGTCCGCGCATACCTCCGCTTCGATAATCTTGATCCCTTTCCAATTGCACAGCGTCCTCAGAATGCTTCCAATTTC
>NZ_JAFOIN010000055.1:0-2788 GCF_017421385.1 Ruthenibacterium sp.
TATTGGCTGGCGTCCTCCGGATGCCTTTGCGCGTGCCTTGTCTGAGCATCCCGCCGCCTGAGTGTGATACGACAAGATATCCTGCGTTTCTTTCTGTTTTTTCTTCATTTTTACTGTCCACGAAACCGGGAAGGGCACAGTCTGCTTCCGTACAAAATATTCATTTCGCTCCCCGCAGGAATACACCTCCCACAAGCCCGCTTCCTCGTTGAAAAAATAGCCTCTCGTAAAAGAGCCTGGGATTCTTTTTCCCAGCACAATATCTACTCCGTTCCGTTCCAACACCGGGGCCATTTTTTCCATTTCTTTAAACATTTCTTCCTTTGTCATGTTTGTAAGCCTCCTTACCACTTATTTCGTATAAAGAATTCCCAGATCTTCCATCTGCTGTGCGCTCAGCGGCATCGTCCACTGGTCCGCGCCGCCGTCCGAGCCGAACGCCGCCGCCACGGTCCCCGTCACACCGTACGGCGCGCTGAAATCCGCCCCTATCTTTTCCTGCACCGTGCGAAGATAGTTTTCATATGCTTTTGTCAGGCGTATGCATTCAGCTTCCCCCACTGGCGCAAGCCCCTCGCTCGCAAGCAGCCCGTTCAGCCCGTTCCAGTCCTGTTGGCGCACGGCCTCTATTTTCGCAAGGTATGTATCCCCGTTGAAGCTCCACGCGTGGTATGCCGCGCTGTTCTCCAGATACGGCAGCGAGCGCTGCAAAAACGTATACGCGCCCGCCTCCGGAATGGAGCAGAAATTGTTGCCGCCCGCATGCCCGTACCGGTCCATCTGCGCGGGCAGCGCCGTGCCCTCGCCAATGGCCGTGTAGCCCGGGTTGAAGCCCAGTTCATCCGGCCAGTCGAACTCAAATTTCCCGTTTTCAAGAATCTCTTTAATATCCGCCGCGCTGCGCGGCACCAGGATATCCGTTTTGTCCTTCGTCCGCTCGTACGCCTGCTGAATGTACTGCACGCGCTGCTCCACACTCAGCTCCGGGTTTTCAAGCACCGTCTGCA
The DNA here is from genome assembly GCF_017421385.1 of Ruthenibacterium sp. Lineage (NCBI taxonomy): Bacteria > Bacillati > Bacillota > Clostridia > Eubacteriales > Oscillospiraceae > Ruthenibacterium > Ruthenibacterium sp. Next base: position 1,008 of record NZ_JAFOIN010000055.1, read on the forward strand.
TGAAGCGGTTCAGGTCCGTCCAGTTCTCATAGCCTGGGGCCAAAAGGCTTTCGTCAATTTCATCATACACAGTTTCCCCGGCGTTTTCAAGCTCCGGCGCATTCGGCTGCATTTGTTCATCCGGCCGGGTTGGCGCGTCCGGCTGCCCCTGTTCATCCTCCGGCAGCTCGCCGTTTTCGTCCCACAGGCGCTCGTCGGGCTTAAATCGCCCTCCGTTTCGCCTGCGGCGAAACCGCGCGGCCGGTCATCGGCCCCGCCGGGGCCGACATTTTGCCGCTCCCGTCACGGCTGCGCCGCGCCGGGGCCCCAACGGCAAAACCCCAGCCCATGGATTCCCTTATCGCGTCGTAATTCTCGCTTATCTCCCGCGGGCTCATCGCCTGCACCTCGCCGCGCGTAAAAATCTCTCCCGCCTTGCTTCGGAAATACTCTTCCAGCTGCTGCCCGCCAATGCGCTTTACCACCTCGCCCAGGCCGTAAAGGAACGCCTCGTCCTCGCCTGCGCCGTTTTCCCGCGCCTGCTGCGCCGCATTCTCCATCGTGGAAAGAAAATCCATCGCCGTCCCCGCGCCCGGCACACCCAGAATCCGCGCCGCCCCGCTCAAAAGCCCTTGTCCGGCCGAATCCGCCCTTTCTCCCAGCCAGCCCAGCAGGCCGTCCGGGTCTCCGTAGCGCCCGTCTATCCCTTCGGCATAGTCCCGCATCGCATCGCCGCGCAGCCCCTGCGCCGCCTGCGGCAGCGCCTGCGTGACAGCCGTATTAGCTTTTTCCGTCTCCTGCGCATGCGTCTCCCACGGCCCTCCCAAAAAGGCGAACTGCTGCGCCGCAAGCTGGTCCTGCTGAAGCTCGCCTGCGGCGCCCGCCCGGCCCCACGTGACCATGCCGTTCCACAGCGTTTCCGCCTGCTTGCCCGCGCCGCCCGCATACTTTTCCGCCAGATATCCGGCCGGCCGGAACAGGTTGTCGTCCAGCCATCTCAGGGCCTTGTCTCCCCACGATTGCTCCGCGTGCTCATCCCCGGCCCACAGGCCGCCTCCACCGCCTGCAAAGCCGCCGTCCACGCCCGTACCCGGTGCGGGAGCATCGCCCCGTCCCGTGCCCGCACCCGGCGAAAAACCGCCGCCTCCACCGCCGCGCTGCGCCATGATCAGTTCCACCAGGTTGGACGGTCCGCCCTGCTCCGGCGCGCTTGTGTACGACGCGCCCGAAGGAGTCTTCCAGTCCAGCTTTTCAACCCAGTTGGCCGCGCCGCTGTTTTTTCCGGCCCACCCCACATACGGCAGTGCGGAGCGCTGCATTTGCAGCAGCTGAACCTGCGGGGGCCGCGCCGGGTCCGGCCGGTACGGCAGCCGCTGAACCCGCGGGGGCTGTTCCGGGTCTGGCAACGACGGCTCCCAGCCCGGCCCGGCGGCGGGCAGCGTATATTTCCCCGCCGCGTCTGTTTTCTTTTGTTTTTTCTTTTTCATTTTTTCCTCCTTTTTTAACAATGGGAAGCTTGCTGCGGCAGCGCCCGCCGCGAATCTCTTCGCGCAGGCAGAACCGGCAGCCTTTTTAACAACGGGGAGTCTGTTGTGCCAGCCGCCGTGAATCTCTTCGCGCAGCCGAAACCGGCAGCCTTTTTAACAACGGGAAGTCTGCTGCGCCGGCCGCCGCCGTGAATCGCTTCATGCAGGCAGAACCGGCAGCGCCACCGGGGCGGCACTAAATAATAAAATCAAAACTCCTTTGCTCACTCTCTGCCGGCGGAAGAGGAAGAACAGGAACGGAGTATTTTTCTGTGA